>JAFGFW010000133.1 GCA_016930875.1 Deltaproteobacteria bacterium
ATACAGCATCTGCTGCGTTGTCAAGGGATCGGCGTAAACGACTACAGCCTCACCCTTGACGCCTTGCATCTGCAGCACCCTCGGCTTCTGCAACGTTAGGGTTTACTCTCGGACTCAGGCTTCTGACTACCATTCTGTGACCGGAGAGGCCAGAATCATGGGGCTATAGATCTCAAACGTTTCATTTCTAACACGCGGTCATCATTGTCTCGTAGCTTGACCGTAACTATTTCACCAGTATTCTTTCCCAAATAGGGCATGGAAGCGGCCGCCATCATGGGCATAATTCGTCTTAAGTCATTTAACTTGCTGGTAGTCGTTATGGTGGTTTTCCATAACGTTTGCATACTGTTGTCCGTATGTCCCTTTGCTTCATTTATTTCTTTAGCTTCGAGTACCGCATGTGCGGTGAAGACTGTGTAGCTTTCTCTTTTGGTTTCCACGCCCACAACCCGCCTTCTTGTGGGGATAGTTACGCTTTTTGTTGTCTCAATCTTTCTACCGTCTGCATCCGTTTCCGTTTCTCTGATGTCAACTGTTTCTCCGCCGATTATTGCATAAACAGGTCTCGTGTATGTGTGATGAACCTCCTCCCCTCCAGTTATCCCATAACTGAGGTAAATGGCCAAATCAGCGCTCTCCGGTTGGTTCTCTTGGCGGTATCCATGTTTTTTCAGAATTTCTCGAAAGTACTTACTATATTCTCGAAAATACAGATCATTCACCGAAGTGCCCTTCATTCTGCTATAGAGAATATATTTCTTTTCTGAAAGCGGTTTTCCTTGGTCAACAATGGAATCAACCCGAATGGCAATCTTAGGGCTGCAGCCGATCAGGAAAAGCGCTACAATAAACATTGTAAGTCTGTGCCAGGACATGCACGTCAACCCGGGAAATTGACTCGGGTAAATCGGATGTCTCCCATCCGAACCAACGCCTATCAATTCGACAACCCCGTTATCCGTCTCTATAGAATGAAAAGCCGTTGTTCCACGGTATGAACACGTTCATTAAGCCCCTTGACACTCTTCAACTGCGCAGGCTTTTTTAGGTTTCTGCCCGAAATCTAAGAATCTTGACCACTGAGTATCTTCGTCAACGCCTGTTTTGCCCTTCTTCTGACATCACTATCCGGATCTTCCAGTGCGGCACGCAACGGTTCAATTGCACTTTCATGTTTAATCTCCCCCAATGCATCAGCCACATGGCCTCGGACTAATGCATCTTCATCCTTTAGCGCGGAAATCAAAGGCCCCACTGCATGTGGATCCGTTATTCTACCTAATGCTATTGCCGCACGACTTCGGACAGTCCAATGCGGGTCGTGCAGCGCTGAAACAAGCGCTTGCAAAGCACTGCGTTCCCCAATCCTCCCCAGGGCCTCCGCGGCAGTCATCCTTACATGAGATTGTTCATTTTGGTCATTCAGCACCCCAATAAGGGGCGATACTGCCCGGGCATTGCTTATCTGGCCCAGTGCTTTCACCGCATGTCTTCGAATGAGCGGGTCTGTATCCTTCATCAAAGCAATTAGCGGCTTTACAGCTCGCGGATCCCTTATCTCGCCCAGCGCCTCTGCTGCCTGTCGCCGGACAAGAGGATCATAATCTTTCAGTTCAGCAATTAGGGGCTTTACGGCTGGCTTGCCGAGGCTTGCCAATACGTCAACAGGCTGCCTGCCCAGAGAATCGATATGCCCTAACTCGTATTCTTCATCCACATAACGCGAAACCTTCCCCCTGTTCCATTGAAGGCGTGCTGCCACATCTCGTTCACTAAGGCCTTTTTCTTGAAGAGACCTCACCCGCAAGAGTTCTGCTTCCGATCGAGTAATGAGCAGGTACCCCTTGGCTTGCATGCAAGCAGCGACGTGCTTGCCGTTGGAAGGGACAGATTCACAGGCCTCGAGATCCGACCTCATTAGCGCATCCGGGGCGCCCTTCTGGAACCAAACCATGTCCCTGGGATGTAGGCGATACCAAACCCTTTTGGCATTGTAGGCCGTTACAAAGAAGACTAATAGACCTATGGCGAACAACTTGTGTCGACCAGACATACGGATAACGCCGGTAAAGTGAATGAATTTATCCCAGGTTTGTAGTCGATGGCAAGCTCCTTCGCCAGGGGCTTCGGCGGCTCAAGAGGGCAGTGGGAAATACGGGACATCCCTTCAGTTTTACGGTTTTGACCAAAGTTTGCCCAAAAATCCATACGAAATTAGCCGGTTATAGTTAAGATGACCAGACCACTTTGACTCATCAGTGCTCCACAACGAGCGAAGGATCACTTTCGCCAGAACTCCGGCACGAAAAGAACGAGAACCGTGTAGATTTCCAATCGCCCCACAAGCATACACAGGATGAGTAACCACTTACCCAGCAACGGGATATGGGCAAAGTTATCCGTGGGCCCCACCAGTCCAAGACCTGGCCCGATGTTTCCAATTGTGGCTGCTACGGCCGCAAAGGAGGTGATCACATCAACATCCATAGAGGCCAGCAAAAAGGAGCAGAGGATAAAGAGACCCAGGTAAAACATGAAATATCCCCATATACTGTGTAGAACCTCATCTGAGATGGGATGGCCTCCAAGTTTGACTTGTGTTACTGCATGGGGGTGGATCAGGGAAAAGAGCTGCTTGTACGAATGCTTCAGAAGAAGCATAATGCGTAGGCACTTCATGCCGCCGCCAGTGGAGCCCGCGCAGGCGCCGAGAAACATGCAAAAGAGTAAAATACTGTGAGAAAGAGGAGGCCATAATTCATAGTCGGCCGTGGCGTATCCGGTTGTTGTAATTATGGAGAGCACCTGGAAGACACCAAACCGTATGGCCCCGGAAAGCGTTTCATATGCCGCGTGATAGATATTGAAAGTGACTACGAGACAAAATATGGCGGCTATGCCTATGAAAAAACGAAACTCCGAATTGCGCCAGAATGCCAGACAATCTCCCTTCAAGCATTGATAATGAAGGGAGAAGTTGATTCCCGCAAAGAGCATAAACATACAGATAACCGTATCGATGTATGGGCTATTATAGGCACCGATGGAAGCGTTTCTTGTGGAGAACCCTCCAGTGGCCATGGTTCCAAAGGTGTGGCAGAAGGCCTCAAACAAGTCCATGCCTCCAAGCATCAGCAACAAGGTTTCTGCTGCGCTGAAAAGCACATAGACCTTCCACAAGACCATGGCCGTGTCTCTAATGCGCGGCTTTAGCTTATCCGGTACCGGTCCTGGGACTTCAGGCTTATAAAGCTGCATACCCCCAATACCCAGAAGTGGTAAGATGGCCAGAGATAGCACAATGATTCCCATCCCCCCCAGCCAGTGGGTGAGACTCCTCCAGAAGAGAAATCCACGAGGCACCATCTCTATGTTGCAAAGCACCGAAGCCCCTGTGGTGGTAAAACCTGAAAGAGACTCGAAAAAGGCATCAGCAAAGGTGTTGAACACGCCTCCCCAGTAGTACGGGAGCGCTCCGAAAAGCCCGGCGGCCGTCCACCCAAGGGCCACCACTCCCATCCCCTCCCGATGGCTCATCATCTCATCCTTGGCGCTTCTGAAAACAAAATAGAGCGCCGCGCCGCTTCCAAGCGTAACTACTATCGACTTCGCAAGGGGACCAACGCTTTCGTCCTGATAGAAGAGGCCAAAAAGGAGGGGAAAGACCATGGTCAACCCGAGAAAAATGGTCAAAATCCCGACTAGATGGAGCGTGTAGCGGATGCGCATTTAGAAATACTCCAGCTTGACCATGAGGGCCTTTTCGACCTGAGGGATACCCTGGCGGGTAGAAAGGATAATGATTCGATCCTCCGGCAGGATGACGCTATCTCCTGTGGGGATGATCACTTCGTCCTGACGTATGATAGCTACAACCAACGCGCCTTGAGGGAAGGAGATTTTCTTGAGGGGGTTTCCAACAATATCAGAGGTTTCCAGGGCAATAGCTTCCAGAACCTCTGCTTCTTCCCCTTTGAGGGCCATGGCAGACAACACTTTGCCCCGGCGAACATATTGTAATATCGTATTGATTGCCGCAAGACGTGGGCTAACAACGTGTTCAAGACCGATGGCAGAAACCAGGGGAAAGTAGCCAAACTTACTAATGCGAGTCACGGTCTTATGCGCGCCCATCCGTTTGGCAAGAAGGGATGTAAGAATGTTGGTTTCTTCGTCTCCGGTAAGGGTTATCACCACGTCCATATCCTGGATGTTTTCCTCTCGAAGGAGTTCTTGGTCGGAGCCATCCCCCTGCAGGACTACAACTTTGTCAAGGTCTTCTGCCAGCTCCCGGCAACGATCCGTATCTTTCTCAATGAGCTTGGTATGTATGGAGTGTTTTTCGAGGGCCTTGGCAGCCTTGAGCCCCAGATTGCCGCCTCCGACAAGGAGCACATGGTTAAAGGGTTCAGCCCGCTTGCCAAAAATCTTTAAGGCAGCCTTGAGTCCTTTTTCCTCTGAAACAAAGTAGACCAGATCCCCTTCCAGGATTTGGTCTTCCCCGGAAGGGATAATAAGTTCTTCATTTCTAACAATGGCTGCTACAAGGATCTTTTTCTGGCCGGCCTTGTTGCGGAGATCTATCAGCTTGGTGCCGGCCACCGGGCTATTCCCATCCAGGTGCACACCAACAAGCTTGATGCGACCGTCGGCAAATTCTCCTACATCCACAGCGCCGGGAACCCGCAGCAGCCTCTCAACCGTCTTGACCGCCTCGGCCTCTGGGTTTATCATCACATCAATGCGATAGGGATCCTGGCTCAGGACGTCCTGATGCATAAGATAATCTTCGCTTCTGATGCGGGCCAGTTTAATAGTAGCAGGAGATAGAATATTGGCAAAAAGGGAGGCGACCAGGTTGGTCTCGTCGCTGTCAGTAACAGCCAGCATGATGTCGGCCCCTTTTATTCCTGCCTGCTCAAGGATGGCCGGACTACTCCCGCAACCCTGGACTGCCTGCACATCCAGGCTTTCAAAAACCCGTCGCAAAGCTCCCGCATTGTTGTCAATGACCACAACTTCCTTGTTTTCAAGGGCGAGACGGCTAGCAATGTGGAAGCCAACCTCACCCGCGCCAACAATGACAATTTTCAATGTAATCGCTCCCAGCTAAGTTAATCCGTAGGCGTTCAAGAGCCAAGTCCAGTCCATTATGCGATCATCCTCGGGCAGGGCCATTACTGATCCCCGAACTGTCACATTCGTTTGATGGGACGAGGCTGATTTGGCGTGTTGTCTTTTCAACAGGATTGATAAGCGGAATTTCCGCGCCCTCCCTTTTTGTAATACCCACTTCAGTGAATTTTCGTGCCGAGGCCAAGACTCTCCGTTCAAAAGAGCCGATGACCTGGTTATACGTTGATACACACCTCTGAACGTCTCGGCCCAGCCTGCCCAGGTGTTCTGTCATCGTGTTGATTCTCTCGTAGAGCTCCTTGCCCAGGTTGCTGATGACTACGGCGTTCTTGGCCATGGTTTCTTGTCGCCACCCAAAGGCCACGGCTTTGAGAAGAGAAATGAAGGTTGTTGGAGTGGCCAATATGACACCCTTATCCACACCTTTTTCGATGAGGCCGGGATTCTGTTCTAAGGCTGAGCTGAAGAAATTCTCTCCGGGTATGAAGAGGACCACAAATTCAGGGGTCGGCTGAAACTGTTCCCAGTAGCTCTTTTGCGAGAGTTTATTCATATGGGCCTGGATCTGTTTGGAATGGAGGACCAACTTGCTTGCCCTTTCTTCCTCTGTTTCAGCTTCCAGGGCTTCCAGATAGGCAAGAAGCGGGGCCTTGGCATCCACTACAATCTGTCTTTCATTGGGGAGCCTAACAATCATATCAGGTCGCAAGCGACCTTGCTCGGTATCTCTGGTTTCTTGTTCAAAGAAATCACAGCATCTCAGCATACCGGCCAGTTCAGCAACTCTCCTTAAAGTAATTTCTCCCCACCTTCCACGCACCTGAGGGGTTCTGAGCGCCTTGACCAGATTCGCGGTTTCCTTGTGCAGGAGCTGCTGAGTTGTCATAAGCGACTGAACCTGTTCTGTGAGGCCGCCATAGGCTTCCTGTCGAACCCTTTCCATATCCTGGACTTGCCTGTCATATTTTTCCAGCGATTCCTTAATGGGTTCGACAACCCGCTTCACCCCTTCCTGACGCAGTTCCAAGTCGGCCTTGGCTGCCTCCTGGTAACTGGCAAGGGTCGCCGTTGCCAGATCAAGAAAAGATTCCTGGCTGTTTTTCAATGCTGTGGCAGAGATGGCCTGGAAGGTATCTGTGAGCTTTTGTTTTGCTTTCTCAAGCAATTGTAGCTTTTCTTCAGTTGCCAGTCGTTCTTTTTCTATGATGATTTCCAGTTTGGCCTGTTTCTCTCTCAGTTCCGTGATGTTTACTGTAAGATCTTTGACCTCGCCCGTCTTTTTTTCAAGTGCCTGTTGCACATGGCCCATCTGTTCAAGCTTGGCCTTGGCAGCGGAGCGCTCTTCACAAATCTTTAGCATGTTGGCTTCAGCGTGGCTCAACTCTTCTTGCAAATGAGCAATCCTGCCGTTTTTTTCTTGGAGTTCTTTCTCTTTGCTCCGGATGGCCTCCTCCAACCGTGCAAGCTCAGCGCTGTTCTGAGCAAGGACCCTTGACGCCTTTACACTGATCCTTGATCTTGCCGCCAGCCATGCAATCAGGCCACCGAAAACGCCGCCAAGAACAAATATTAGGATATAATTAAGATAATTCACGGAGGGCATTGTCTAACCAGAGTTCCGTCATTCATGAAGGTAGTCCTTTGAAATTATTTAGCAAGTTAGCACCGACTTTTACGTTACGATGATTGTCTAACCTGCTCACTCTTGAGCTTGTACTCACACACTGATCCCGAGTGATTCATACAATCTCTCAAAATTGACTTTTTCCTCGATGAGGCTGATGCCGCAATAGACTTTTTCTTTTTCCCTCAGGCGAAGCTTGCCGGAGAGTTCCTCGACCTTTTTTGCCACTGAATAAGTGTCATCTCGAACCACAACAATGGGTATGCCCTTCAACTCGGCTCTGGCAACCACAATTTCATTGGGATAAAGATTGCCTGTGAGGATAAGGCACTGCGTCATGGCCTCAACGGCTGCCAGTTGTATATCGGCCCGATCGCCGCCCACAATCACCGCATTATTTCTGGTTTTCCTGATATATTCAAGGGCACGATCAACCTGCATCCCTCCGATCAGAAAGTGCTCGATCAGGCCATCCAGTTTATTGCGGCAGCAGAGCACATCCCCCGCAAGGGTTTCCGCTATATCTCCAATCATCACTGAACCCAGGACAGCGTCCTCGGGAAGTATGCCAAAGACCGGGACTCCTTTCCGTTCAAGGAAGGGCACAATCAAGTCCTGGATCTTGTCTAAATAGCCTGCGTGTACTCTGTTTATGATAGCTCCCAAGAGACGTTCCTCCAGGACCTCCTGGGCATTCAAGACCGCATCCAGATAGAATTCCTTATCATAGTAATCCACCAAAAGGACACGGGCCTTGAGTCTTTCGATAATGTGATATCCTGATATGTCAAAAGCCATTCCTGACTCAAGCTTGCCTGCACCTCCAATGATCACCACATCTTTTTCTTGTGATACGGCTTCAAAGGCGTCCAGGATCTTCAGATCCAGTCCAGGACATTCACCACGGCAGCCATTCACCATCAGGTCGTGGGTCAAGACCACAGGGCAGAGTGTCTCCACCGGATCCTTCAACATAAGTACCCTGTGGATAAACCACGCGTCCTTATCAGTCAGCACACCGTCTATCTTAATAGGCAGCCGGCCAAAGGGCTTGAAATATCCCACCTTGAGGCCGTCTTTGAGAAACCGCTGACCTATTCCCATGACTGTCAGGTTTTTTCCTGAATACCCGGTTGTTGATCCTACGTATAGACAAACCATTTTACCTGTCTCCCCTCACTCTTGTATGGTGATTCTGGCATCCACTGCCACTACGCCCTGACCCTCCGGGCATACCAAGAGTGGATTAATATCCGCCTCAACGATTTCAGGAAAGTCCATGGCCATCTGAGAGAGCCTCACAAGGGCATCCCTGATCCCTTCAATATCTGCAGGCGCCTCACCCCGCACCCCACGCAGCAGCGGAAACGATCGGATTTCGCGGATCATTGCATCGGCGCTCTCAACGCTAAGCGGCGCAATTCTAAAGGACACATCTTTCAATACCTCAACATAGATTCCACCAAGGCCAAACATAACCATAGGGCCAAACTGCATGTCCCTGGTAATTCCCAGGATCACCTCTTTACCCTGTGTTACCATTTCCTGAACCATCACTCCCAGGATGCGCGCCTCTGGCTGCCGCAGTTGAATGTTCGAGGTTATATCAAAAAAGGCCTCTTCCACCGCGGCGTCGTTTTCGAGTTTGACGCGAACTCCCCCCATATCGCTCTTGTGGAGCACATCGGGTGAGGCAATCTTCATGACAACAGGATAACCGATCTCTGAAGCCGCCTTTAGGGCCTCCCTGGTGGTCCGGGCAATCCGGCTTTCAGGGAGCCTGAATCCATATGCTCTCAAGATCTCCCTGGCTTCATTTTCGATTAGATCGTGTCTGTGCTGGTCGATAACAGAGGCAAAGATCTCGCGCACCTTGCGGCTGTCTGCCTCGAAACTCCGGTATTGCCTTTCAGGCCTTTCTCGCCAGAGGCGATAGGAAAGCATGGCATCCAAAGCTGCTATGGCATCTTCGGGATAGTCATAACTGGGTATTGAATGGTCTTGGAGGATCTTGCGAGCAGCCCGCACCTTCTTTTCTCCCATAAAGGACGTGACAATAGGTTTCTCAGCATCCCTGGCCAACTTCGCGATCCTCCGAGCAACGGCCACGGGGTCCACGGCTGCCGTTGGAGTCAAAAGTATCAACACAGCGTGGATAGAGCCGTCATCAAGCACGACTTCCAGGGTTTTCCCGTATCTTTCATGTGATGCATCGCCTATGATATCTATGGGATTGTAAACGGAAGCTGTGGGCGGAAGAAACTCTCGGAGACGATCTGCCGTTTTCTTTCGAATCGGACTCAGGTGGAGTGAGCTTCTGTCAGAGGCGTCCGCGGCCAGGATGCCCGGGCCCCCGGAATTGGTAATAATGGCAAGACGAGGGCCTTCTGGGAGCGGTTGACTGGCAAATGCCATGGCGTATCCAAACAGAGACTGCATAGATCCGGCGCGTATGATACCGGATTGCTTGAAAGCTGCGTTGTAGGCATTCTCAGAGCCCGCCAAAGCGCCCGTGTGAGACGAAGCGGCCTTGGCCCCGGCGCTCGTGGTACCTGACTTAATGACAATGATTGGTTTTTTTTTGGAGACCTGTCGGGCCGTTTTCATGAAAAGCGGACCGTCCTCAACGCTTTCCAAATACCCGAGAATCACACGCGTGTTCTCATCCTGCCCCATGGAAAGGATCATCTCAGCTTCTGAAATATCCATCTTATTGCCCAGACTAACAAATCTTGAGAAACCCACATTTTCTCCCAAGGCCCAGTCAAGGATAGCCACACACATGGCGCCGGATTGGGAAAAAAACCCGATATGGCCCCCAAGGGGCATGCCTGAAGCAAACGATGCATTCAGGGGGCATATTGTGTCGATAATACCAAGGCAGTTGGGGCCCACCACCCGGATGCCCATCTCCCTGGCCCGTGTGGCCAGCTTTTTTTCCAGACGAGCCCCTTCGGGTCCGATTTCTTTAAAACCGGCCGTAATGATAACGACCGAATCGACGTTTTTCTTGCCGCATTGCTCCACCACACCCATGACGGCTGGCGCTGGCAGGGCAACAACCGCAAGGTCAATATCAGAGGGGACCGAAACCAGATCCGGGTATGCCCTGCGCCCCAGGATCTCCTGGGCCTTTGGATTTATGGGATAGACAGCGCCGGGGTAGCCGTACTGGACGATATTGTTCAAAATATCGTAACCGATCTTGCCGGGCTTCTGTGAAGCCCCGACTACGGCAACAGAAGAAGGGCTGAAGAAGTGTTCTAACATTACCTGTGTCAGTTCAAGGCATTAAGACTTAATTACTCCGAAATTTTATATTATATCTTTTCGCCTTAAGGCAACAACAAAATAACGGCGGGTGCCCAACGATGAACCGGCTACAACTTGTATTTTCACCTAAATTCCCATTTGCCAGGCGGCCAAGCAACGCTTCATGAAGTCGCGAAGCGATTTCATCTTATTTTCCCTTGACCTTTCGCTGTTCTGTTTCCTATAACACGGGCACCGTGAATGTTCTGCTGATCGAAATAAACCCTTTTGCCCCTGCATCGCCCCCCATCTCACTGGGGTACATCGCAGCCTTTCTGAAATCCAAAGGATTTCAGGTCAAGATATTGACTTTCGGAGAGGACACGTCCGTCTCCACCGCCGGTCTTAAGGACATCATTACCAACTTCCAGCCTGCCCTGGTGGGACTTTCGGCCTACCAGCGAACCATGCTCTACACAATGGGTCTGGCAAGACTCATAAAGTCCATAAACAGCAACATCAAGATAGCCATTGGGGGCCCGCAGGCCACATTCATGCCTTCGGCGGGCTTTGCCCAAATGCATGATATCGATTATATCAGTCGATCTTCCGGTGAGGTGACGCTCCTTTGCATTGCACGTGCCATCGAAAAGGAGGCGCCCTTTTCAGACCTTTCCGGGGTCAGCTACAAGAACGCGGATGGTGTCATCCGTGATACGGACGACATTGAAGGATTTACGGATCTGGATCGCTATCCCTCTCCCTACCTCAATGACGTTTTTGACTACTCTCGAATGGGCGAGGCCATTATGCTCACATCTCGCGGCTGCCCTCACCACTGCAAGTATTGTTACACACCTTATGCCTTCAAGCACAAAGTGACCTTTCACTCCATAGATCGGGTCATTGAAGAGATAAAATGGATCAGAAAAAAAGGGGTTAGGAGACTCTGGTTCGCCGATCCCAATATTTCCTACAGGTGGACACGATTTCAAAACCTGCTTGAAAGGATCTTGACAGACGGACTTGAGTCCGAAATTTGGTTGCAAACCCGTGCAGACCTTGTGAACCCAGAGTTGATGAAAAAGATGAGACTGGCAGGTGTCCGCACCATCGCCTTTGGGCTGGAGTCGGCTTCAGAACGGGTACTGCCAAGGCTCGACAAGCACCTGTCGATCGAGAAAGTAGCCGAGGCGATCAGGCTTGCCCAGAGTGAGGATATAGAGGTGGAGCTTTTTACGATATTCGGCCTTCCTTACGAAACCTTTGAAGATGCGGTTAAGACGCTGGAATTTGTGAAAAAAAATAAGGTTAAAATCATGGGCAACACGAACTCCCAGCAGATGCAAATCTATTTTGGCACGCACATGGAGAGACACTACGAGGATTACAACATTCTGCCCCTGAACACAAAACGCCCGGCCTATCTTTCCATCGGGTGTCAGTACGAAACCGCCCACATGAGCACCAAGGACATTGCCAGGATCCAGGACCTGTGGCGAGCCCATTCCCTTGACAGAGGCAGGCGGATCGTGTCGTGAATCGGTTGAGCCCGTTCAAGACGGGAATCGTGTAATCGAATAACGTCTCGACGCAAGTGCCTAGAGGTTAAAAACCGGGTCAAACGGATAGACAGGCTGAACCGGCCAAACGGATAGAGAAAATGACCGAGCTTGTTTTACAAAAAATATTCGTAATTCTGGACAAACAGGACAAGAAACAGCTTGAGAGGCTTTGCCGAACACTGTCGGGCCTGTTTTCTTATGTCAACCTGACATCTAATCTTTATCTTATCGCTGATAGTCTGACTGACGGTATGCCCCAGGTGGAACGTTTCCAGAAGGAGGTAAGCGCCTTTCTGAGGGCAAACCTTTTTGCTCGGCTTTATCTTCATTTTGTTCACCATGCGCCATCTGGAACCGTGCAGGGAATGAGTTTCTATTTCCAGTACTATTACCAGATCTGGAAGCAGGCAGCTCGTGAGTTTGATCAGGAGGGCTATATGCACCAGGAAATTCCAAGGCTCATGTTGCTGCCGGTTCTTGTCCCTGATAACCGAGCTGAGCCCACTTCACTCACAGCCCTTCTCACTGCGCTCAAAAGCGCTTTCTTTCTACCGAGTCTCTACCTGAATCGGGACACCTTCTTTCTGGCAGGAAATGATGATCTCCTGGCCAGGACAGAAAAGGTCTACTGGGGCCATGGCAAGAGCGGCGACAAGGCACAGATCGTTTGCGATCTCTGTTATCAAGACATCCTGGATGATACATCTGCCAGATTGGAGCCGGACCCCGCGTCCATGACCGACCCATGCCCTGCGGCCCTTATCATCTCGGCGCGAGACGGCACGGTCTATGCCTGTATGGATGCATTCCTCAAAAAAGAGAGCCTGGGAAATATTCATGGGACCCTTGATCCGGATAATCTGATGGCTCGGTACTGCGAGTACGCGAACTCTAAAAGAGACTGTCTTGAGTGCAGGGAACGGGTGGTTGGATCGTTTTCAGATCTGCCTCTTCCCGAGGCAACCACACATGAGGTTGGAGACTTGCTTTATCATTTTGGGACCTTGCACCAGGAAGCGGAAAACCATATTCTTGCCATAGAAAGATACGAAAAGTCGTTGAAGTTGTCTCCCGTTGAAGAAGCAGGTCCAATTCATTTCAGACTCGGCCTTAGCTACACAACGACCGGCCGCTATGATGAGGCGCTTGAAAGCTTCAGCAGGGCTGAACTTACGTACAAAGACCAGTACTATTTTCACTTCTACACGGGTCTTTGTTGCTTTGAAAAGGGAGAGTATCGCGCGGCGCTTGAAAAGCTCTCAAAGGCTATACAAATGAAGCCCCAAAAGGAGGACCTGGTAAGGATTCTCATCTACATGGGCACATGTTACAACAGCCTAGAAGACTATGAGCAGGCGCTCATCCATCTGGAAAGGGCAAAGGAGAAGGCTCCCAATGTTAAAGAGATCTACAATGCCATTGGTTTTTCTTGCTTCCAACTGAAAGACTACGACAAGGCCATTGAGAACCTCAGAATAGCTGTTGAACTGGACCCCCATTCTGCCGTAGATTACGCCAGCCTTGGCGCCAATTATCGCGAGAAGGGTGACACGAAGCTGGCGATTGCTATGTATGAAAAGGCCCTGGCATTGGATCCAGGCATTGCACCTGCAAGGGAGAACCTGGAAAGACTGAAAAACAAACCATGAGTAGACAAGACCTTTCGTCGTTGGAAAATGAACTGTGTTACGAATTCAAAGATATCGGGTTTCTTCAAGAAGCCATGCAGCACAGTTCCTATGTGAATGAGCAGCGCGACCCTGCTCTGAAGGACAATGAACGCCTGGAGTTTCTGGGAGATGCGGTGCTCGATCTTGTGATCACGCATATTTTGATGGATCATTTTCCAGAAACCCGTGAAGGCGACCTCTCCAGGATGAGGGCCACCATTGTTAACGAGTCGCAATTGGCTATCGTGGCGCAAGAGCTAAAGCTAGGCGAGTACATGCTCTTGGGCAAAGGTGAGGCCTTAAGCCATGGACAAGAGAAAAGCTCGATCCTTGCTGATGCCCTTGAGGCAGTGATTGCGGCCGTATATCTTGACAGGGGTCTGCGGGCCGCTTTTGAGGTCATTGAAAGACAGTTTTCTCAGATCATCTCGCATGTTGGAGAAAGGGTGGCGGCCGAAGATTTCAAGAGCCAACTTCAAGAGCTTGTGCAGGGTCGATTTAAAACCACGCCTCATTATGAAGTGGTAGCCGAAAGCGGCCCCGACCATGACAAGACCTTCGAGGTTCGTCTGGACGTCGGCCCTTCTCTGACAACTTATGGGGCAGGTAAAAGCAAAAAGTCAGCCGAGCAAGCCGCTGCCAACGCAGCCCTTGAAAAGCTTCAAGAAAAAGTCGAGTGATCTACATCCGTATTTGCAAAACCACTTCATCATGTGTGTTCTTTCCAGAAGGAAATGAGTACCAGGCCCTTTATTATCCCCATCTTTATCCCCCACATGGGTTGTCCCCACCGGTGTGTCTTCTGCAATCAAACCTCCATTACGGGTCGCACGAATCAAACCCTCTCGCCGGAGCAGGTCCGAGCAAGGATAACGGAGTTCCTTGGCTTTAAAGGGGTGCACCGGAGTCCGGTGGAGGTGGCCTTTTACGGGGGCAACTTTCTTGGCCTGCCGACATCTTCTCGGATGTCCTTGTTGGACGAGGCCCAAAGGTTTGTTGAAAAAGGCCAGGTTGAAAGCATCCGCTTTTCCACGAGGCCCGACACCGTCACAGAGGCCTCTATCGAGGCTTTAGGTCTCTACAGCGTTCGGGCAATTGAAGTGGGCGCCCAATCCATGGATGGCACAGTTCTTCGTCTCAGCCAACGTGGCCACACTGCAGAGGATACCCGCAGGTCAGTCGAACTTCTTAAGTGCCGTGGCTTGCGCGTAGGGCTGCAGATAATGCCAGGTCTTCCGGGAGACACCTCAGAATCGATTCTTGAGACCGGCCTGAGAGTGGCCGAACTCAAACCCGATTTTGTTCGCATCTACCCCACCATTGTGGTCACGAAGACTCTCCTTGAAAAGTGGTATCGTGCGGGGCGGTTTAAACCTCTTTCTCTTCCCGATGCCGTTGAGCTAACAAAAAAACTCTATCTTCTTTTTCAAGCACGGGGGATTTCGGTCATCCGGATGGGACTCCAGGCCAGCAGCAGCCTGCTGGAGCCAGGAAGCATTGTGGCCGGTCCATTTCATCCGGCCTTCGGCCATCTCGTACATTCGGCGCTTTTTCTTGACCTTGCGGCCCGGGAACTTCAATCGCAACAGGGCTTGTCCAAAAGCGTCGGGCTCAGGGTCTGCCCCAGAGATGTCCCAAAACTAGTGGGACTGAAAAGGAGCAATATCAAACAGCTCATCCAGCAGTTTTGCCTTGAAGACGTTCAGGTCTTCCCGGATCCAGCAGTTCCAGAAAATAAGGTTAAAGTTGAAAACCCACCGAAAGGGGTTTGCTGTTAAAGCCATTGAAGGTTCCTCAAACGCCAAAACATATGCGAGCCTTCAACATCTGATATCTGCATAGGAAGCAAGTCGAGGTAAACATGAAGGAATCCAGAACCAACGAATAACCCCTTGGCTCTATCAAAAAAGCCAAGGGGTTATTGTATATCCAGGTAACTTAAAAAGCTGTAGCATAGCTGTGGCCGTCAAAACAACCACAACTAATTCAGAAAGCTATCCTGTGACGCACACATCGCCGGCGATTTCAAGGAGTTGAGGAAAAATGTCCATGATATTTACAACGCCCACAATCTTGCCATCCCGGGTAACCATAGGCTGTCTTATACTTTCCTTAAACATCACGTATATGGCTTTGTTTATGCCATCATCTTCCACCAGCACGGGATGAATGGGGGACATGACCTCTTTTACTTTCTTCTGAGTCTCTTGGTTGACCAAATCCAAAAAGGTGGAATGAAGCCACTTAAAGCGTTCTTGCACTGCACCTACCTCGTCAGCTACTTCCAGTGCCCGTGAAGAGAGGGTGCGGTAATACATTCTGGAAAACTCCGTTTTCTTGGCAGATTCGGGAACCAAGCCCCTGATGAGGTCATAGATGGACAATTTGCCCACAATCTGATTTGATGCGTCTGTAACAAAAAGCGTCTTGTGATATTTACCGACGACACAGGCCTTGATGTTCTCATGGTTTTTTTTCAATACAGCCAAGACATCACAAAGAGGGGCCTCCGTGTCGACTTTGTCGTATTCGTCGATATGAGCCATAATGTCCTTGACTCTTTTTTCCTCTCCCATACCCTTATCCTCCCTTAATGAAAATTTGTGAGAGCTCTGCTATTACTGTACCCTGGCACAAGCGCCGAAGCGATATTTCCTATATATCATTCTTCCCAAAATTTCAAGGTATTTTTGAGCGAGCTCTTACTCGCTTTCAAGCCGTTGACACATGTCCTGAGTGCCAACGATGTAGGCAAAACCATAAGCCAGGTTTCTCAGGCTTGCCAAGTGGAGTTCTTGGTTGACCGTGGTTGTGGCGTCTGCCACAAAAAACACGCGGTAATCGCGCACAAAGGCATCACGGGCCGTTGTCTCGCAGCAGCAATTCGTCATGACACCACAGATAATGAGGTCTTCTGCACCTGCAGCGCGTAACCCCTCGTCCATCCCAGTTTTGAAAAAAGCGCTGTAACGATTCTTGTCTATGACGGTATCTGTTCCCACTGGGTCTAGTCCTGGCATCAATTGCCATTGAGTCGATCCGAATTCTATCAGATCACCCCACCACACGCTGAGCATACCACCATCTGTGGCTGGGTCACGATGCCCGTGTCGCGTAAAGAAGATTTTCACACCTCTTTTCCTGCAAGCCTCAATCAAAGAGAAGACATTGCCCAAAATAGGCGCTGCCAATGCGCCAAAATAGTCTTGCATGTCGATCACCAACAAGGCTGTCTTGCCCGGCAAGGGCCACGCCTGGCGGAAATTCTCAGCCTTGATAGCTTGCAACCATGATTGGCTCTGAACCATTGTGCGACCCCTTTGCGCGGATTGGCTTCTTGTTCAAATCAACAATACACGATGAGACACGTTGTCACAAGGCCATGTTTCCGAGACTCCGTCAAAGTTTCGTTGCGCGTAAGCATGAAAATCTCCCTTTGATAAAGGGGGACTTTCAAGGATCTCTCTTTTGTAGATTCAAGCCGATTTGCAGGTACTTGCTATGAAAGCAGGCAATTGCATTTACCTGGGACAAACGCGAGGCTTTGGGAAGTCCTCCAACCATTAGGCGCGCTCGAGATCATGACGGTAAACAGGTCCATTTGCTCAGCTCCCAAGCCTGAGAAAAATGAGGACTTGCCAGCTTGACATGCTGGCTTGGCAGTTGTAAATGAGATTAAGGCATGAAAACTATTAGTATTTCTCCCAGTTGGAAAGCCGCGGCAGAGGCGATCTCTCAAGAGACCGGAATCTTTCTGGTAGTGGGTGTGCCAGATTCGGGCAAAAGCACCCTTTCACGGTATCTCATACATTTTTTGACACACGCCAACCGGATTGTTGCCCTGATCGATTGTGATGTAGGACAAACTCATTTAGGTCCGCCCACGACCCTGGGCATGATGCTTTACACCAATCCAACGGATGCAAGCGATACCCTTAAACCTCACCATATGCGGTTCATTGGAGCAACTTCACCTACCGGTCATCTCTTAGACATCGTGGTGGGTACAAAGAAAATGGCAGACAAGGCCCTGAATTCAGGGGCCGAGGCCGTAATCGTCAACACCAGCGGTCTTATACTCGGAGTTGCCGGCGCCGAACTGAAGCTGAACAAGGTGGACTTACTCTGTCCCAAACATATATTTGCACTTCAGGAAACGTCAGAAATTGAGCACCTTCTCAGATACTTGGAAAAACGGCACACCGTATCTGTTTTTCGACTGCCGATCTCTGCGCACGCCCGAACAAGGCCCTCCGAGGTGAGAAGACGCTTCAGAGAAGAGAAGTATAGGCAATATTTCAAAGAATCTCAAATAGTGAAGGTGCCGCTTTCACAGGTGGGTCCGAAGGGATATGTATGGTGTGAAGAAAGGAATGTGCGAATAGACGCCATAAAGAATTTGCTCTTAGGTCTTTGTGACTCAGAAGATTGTCTCTTAGCGCTCGGCATCCTCCAAGAAGTTGATTTGGAGGAGCGGTCCCTGCACATTCTTACCCCCTTAAGCTCCAAGGACGG
>JAFGFW010000134.1 GCA_016930875.1 Deltaproteobacteria bacterium
AAAGCTTTGTTACCTTCCATTTCTTGGCCGCACCATTCGATGATAGACCCCGAAGATATGTCTCTCGTGTCTGCTGTAATTTCTCTGATGCGTTAGAAAACTGTTCAACCGCCTCATCCGCTGCCCACAGGATCTCGGCAATGCGCATTTGTTCATCAAGCGGCGGCAGCGGGAATTCCTGCACTTTCAGCGTTTTCCAGTTGATCGTCGGCGAAAGCGAGCCCACCGATATTTCGATGGCCCGCTCCATGAACATGTCGGATTGTAGGAAGAACGGCAAAACTCCGGCAGAATCATCTTGGGCTTTGCACGGACGACCATGGCATGAGCCGAGCAGATGCCATCGAACTCCGCCACGGCGAGTTTGCGCTGATACGCACGGCGACGACCGAAAATCACATCGCCCTTTTTGAAAGCCAGCTTTTGTCCGATGACATCGGACGGGTGCCCCCATGGGCGCAAGTGAATCGTACTTGGGTCGAGATGTTCAAGCCCAACATAAACATCGGTCTTGGCATCGGCAGGGTCCACCCGCACAGCAACATTCTCGGCAATGTCACCAAACTTGACCGTCTTCCAGCCGGACTTCAGGGATTGCGAACTCATTTGCAGTCTCCCATATTCAATGCTTCATCAACCCAGCAGATCGCTCGCCGCAGGTTGTCAGCCAATGGGCCTTTTGCGGAGGAGTAATGCTTATTAAACAAATTTCTCAAAAAACCTCGGAGGTACTTAGAATTGGATCTGATCTCACTTATGGTCAGGCCACGCAAGGCTTGGAGGCAGTATGTCAATTCCTTCTCGGAAAGCGAGGCACTAGTTTTTTTATTAAGAAGAGCCTTGGCAAATTCTCGTTTTTTAGTCGCTGCGGCTGTTTTTACGTTCGGAATGGGCAGTTCTTGTGTGCTATGCCTCTTCAAGCGCTCTATCAATTTTGAACGAGTTGCCGATCTCGTAACTACGCCTTCGAGTAATTCGACAATTTTGTCCAAAGTCATTCCGGACTTCTTGATGAAATAGTAAACAGGTAGAAACGCAGTACTTTCAAAGCAGATCTGTTTGATGTACTCGTCTGGCTCAGGGACATTATACTGATTCAAAGTGCTGAGAATGATATCGGCAGTCCTTATGCCTTTGGTTTTTATAATTTGTCTTTTGGAGGTACCGATAACGGTTCCAGCCAGGGGTTCGACATGGCCGATCAGCTTTAGTGTGGGCTTGCCTTTGACCTCAGAAAACTCACCCTCTTTTATGAAGGAGAGCTGACTGAGAAGAGACTCATCAATCAGAAACGAACCTCCGGCCCCAGTCACGCTGCCGGTGTGTAGATCGAAAATTCCAGCCTCCAGAACGCCAATACGCGCTATGTTTTCGAGATGTTGCATCCACAGACGCTGCTATGTTTCCCTCTTGGCCTCAAGGATGGCTCTCAGCTCAGGATATTTGATGCGCTCGGAGCGGCCTCGATATCGGTAGTAGATATCGCTCTCTTTCAGCTCCTTCCCAGCGTCTTTTGTGCAGACGACAGGCTTATCCTTGGCCTCATGGATATACAGAAGGCCAAAAACTTTCCCCTGAAGTTCGTACTCCTGAATCGTCCACTCTATTTCCGGGGCAAAGTGATTATTGAAGTTGCGTGACATTTTCTCTGGATCGATATCCTCGAATAACTTCAGGTTCGTTCCTGAAAGACCGCAAAGTAGATGTGGCTTATTGGCAATACCAAACACTATATAGCCACCCTTGGCATTGGCATAAGCGGCGCTCGTTTTCAGATACTTGGGCAAACTTGCCCAGCCGAATGACTCCTTGAATTCCAGGCTGCTGCTTTCCCTTGAGATCACTCGTTCTGGATCTGTGAGGGAAATCTTGAATATTTCGTTCAAGTCCTCTTGAGAGAAAGGCGTCTTAGTTTCTATGCAGCCCTCCGTTGCTGAGATTCGGAACTTTGACGCATTGATCCAGCTTCCTATGCAACATGGAAATCAGGGTGAGGTAATCAGCGGCGTCAGTCTCTCCCTGCCAGAGAATTTTAGGACCGTGCGCCAGCGGGTTACGGATCGCCGCTGCACATCCCTTCAGAAGTTGTGCAAATCCTTTGTGTTCTGATTTTCTGTTTCAGTCTGAAGTGTGTTGAATGCGAGGAATGGCTTTTCAACTGAGAAAACCCGGTCAAACAGACTGGCACCATCGGCTTCAACACCGGCTAGATCACGAATTCTTTGAAACAACCCTTTGCAGGCTTCAAAAACGGCTTGAAAATAGTTTTCTTGCATCAGTTCTGGCTGGCAGTATTTGTAGACTTCAGGATGAGTATTACGGGGAGCCAACTTGTTACGAACACCCTGGGCTCGCACCTCTGCTTCATCCAGTGTTTTGGCTTGAGTTGTATACCTGAATTGACCGTCCTTGCCATACTCAAGGCCATGCAGAATAAAGATCGCGTTAAGTTCACCACGATGGTGTTCGAACTCATCTCGTTTCCCAACGAATCGAGTTGGGATAAGATAGGACTTAACAAAGGCAAGAATCTGATTGGCGCTTTTTGTCGTAGCCTGGTTTTTTAAAAATACCGAATTGAGACGCCGCCACTTGGTGGATTCGCCCGAGTCATCAATAAGTCCGTTCGTTTGGAAGTATCGACTGATGTCTGTTCCAGATCCAGCCTCGCCAATTACCTTGGCAATGGCCTCAACTGTACCCGGATCAAAAGGAGGGTGTGCGCCCATTACATTTGTCCCTGGTTGAAGTCATCCTGAAACCTACGAACCTTTTCCATGACGATCTCGAAGCCCGGTGCTTCGCCAAAAAACATCTCTTGCTGCATGTTGCGATAATCAGCTCGCCACTCCGGCAGCTGATCATCGGTTGGGACCAGCCGCAGTTGCCCTCGAACCAGGGTTGCATAATCCACCCAATTCTGGCGGAAAAATACTGCGCGGTGGCTGGCCACATGGGCAAACAGTGCGTCATCGGCCATGGCTTCACTGGCGATACCCGCATCGATCAACCGGTACAGGTCATAGTAATGGCGAGCCATGTATTCTTTGAGTTTGCCGCCGGTAGGCCGGAAGGTTTCTTCGTGCAGCAGCATGGCCTTCTCCCAAAAGGTTCGCTTCGGCATCACCGCGCGCACGTCAACCTTGTCTTCGGGCAGCAAATCCGGAAAAGCATCACTGATGTAAGGGGAGATCGTAATCGTTGCCGATGGGTCCGTATCGGAACGCGCTCCCATCTCGATCTTGACCGCTCGCCGCAGATAAGCTGCTCCGGCAGGAAATGCCGTCGGGTAGTTGAACAGCAGGGTTTGACCATCCGGATCAGCCGGATCATCCAACAGCTCCCAGGTCAGCGACGCAGGAATGTCGGCGATAATTGCTTCCTGCAATGCCGGTCGAATGTTCTCTTTGACGCATTTCTGACAAGCATCACGCAGTGCATCGAGGCGCTTTCTCGTCTGTTTCTTGCTAGGGGCCGTCTCCGGCGCATTGTCGCCATCAAACCCGAGCACCCCTCGGTTGAGCACGATATCGATGTCCTCTGAAAACCGCTCGATCAGTTTCCAACCTTTGGAGAGCGACGTACCGCCCTTGAATGTCAGTTGCTCCCCCCAGACCGGCAGCCGAAATAACTTGTCGAGCGTCCAGCAGACCCAAAAGTCCTTTTCCACAGCCACTTCGGCCAGATTCAATTGTGCACCTGTTTGTGTACACACCAGGTTGCGGCGCTCCTCCGTCATTCCAATAAAAGTTTTCACTCGGATTTCTCCTTGCCTGCCAGGTCGCGGATGATGTCGG
>JAFGFW010000135.1 GCA_016930875.1 Deltaproteobacteria bacterium
GAACGTCCAACGTCGAATGAAAAACGAATATCCAATACCGAACATTCAACCTGTCGAGAGCCTCAAGGTCGTGCGACGGCTATTTCTATTTCTTTTCAGCCCTTCGACTCCGCTCAGGGCCGTGAGTCCCTCGACTTGGCTCGGGACCGTGAGCCTGTCGAACGGCCGTTTTGATACTTGTAATGAAAATCTTAAATAATTCTTCTGTTTCCTGTTTTCCCATTCAACATTCGATGTTGAACGTTCGATGTTCGATGTTCATCTTTTTGTAACCGTGAACGGTTACGGATTGAACAAACATAAGGAGGTAGTAGACTGTGATTCAAATTAATAAGATTCTTTTCCCAATTGATTTCTCAGAGTGTTCGGAAAGGATATTCCCCGACGCTCTTGAGATGGCTCAAAAATTTGACGCTCGGCTTCATCTCCTGTTCGTGGCGCGAGATCTGGTCTACCTGGCATCGATCGATGTAGCATCTGATGTATTGATGAACACATCAGCCGAAATTGCCCGCACAGGAGAAAGGCAGATGGAGGCCTTCTGTGAAAAACACCTGGGCGATTTCTCCAATTACGACACCAAGGTCGTAATTGGAAATCCTGAAGAGGAAATCTTGGAATTTGCCAACGAACAAGATATGGATTTGATCGTCATAGGCACGCACGGCAGAAAGGGATTGGAACGTACCTTGATGGGCAGCGTTGCCGAACGGGTAGTCAGGAATGCCTCTGTGCCGGTCTTGACCATAAACCCCTTCAGACCCAAGATCAAGTATGTGCACACTTGAAGCCACGGCAACGTCAGAGTAGATTGAACTTCAGGGATTTAAGCTATGCTGGTCGATAAAAAATATGTGTCGGTAAAATTCAGCAAGACCAAGCTTACGAAAAGGCACAAGGCCCTTGCTGTCCTCTATGACATTAGCAGCGATCTCACGAGATCTCTCGCCCTTACGGAGATCTTGGATAGGGCTATCCTCAAGGTTCGGGAACATTTCAAGGTGGATGCCGTGAGGATCTACTTGATGGATGAAACCGAGAAATGCCTTGAGCTGGTCGCATACAAAGGCATTGTAAAGGAACATGTAAAGGAACTGCGCAAAATCAGAATAACCGAGGGCTTTTCAGGCAAAGCGGCTCGAACAAAGAGCTTTATTGCTCAAAAGGTTTCAGATCTGGAAAACGGCACAAGGGCGGCCCTTCTGCACAGCAAGGGTTTTAATGTCGTCATATGTGTGCCTCTAATCGTGAGAAATAAGGTGCTTGGCGTCATGAATTTGGCCTGGAAACGCATGATTTCACTTAATGAGGCAAAGATCGATCTGTTGGTCGCCATTGGAAACCAGATCGCTGTTGCCATCAATGTGGCCGAGCTTTATGAGGACATACGGAACAAAGCAGAAGAGGTCAAGAAGAAGAAAGAGGAACTGGAATTCTTCGCCTACACGGTTTCACACGATCTCAAGAATCCGGCTATTGGTGTGTCGGGTTTTGCCAGGTTACTGACTGAAAAGTATGAACATAGGATGGACGAAAAAGGAAAAAAATACTGCTATCAAATCAGGAAGGCGGCCGAACAGATCGAAAGATTTACTAAGGATATCAATGAATACATCAAGTCCAGAAAAGTCCTTTTCGATATGAAAAAGACCAATGTGAAGAGAATCATCGGACATATCAGGAATGAGGTGGCGCCAGTGCTGGAGGAGCGGAATATAACATGGTCGGAGCCCGACACCATTCCGGAAATTATGGCTGATCAACAGGCAATAACCAGGGTCTTCAAGAACCTGATCGATAACGCGCTGAAACACGCAGGGGATGACCTCACTAAGATCACCGTAGGCTATGACCAGGACGCGAATTTCCATATACTCTCCTTCAAGAACGACGGTATGGGCATGAAAAAGAAGGATTCCGAGGTGATCTTTCAAATGTTCGGCAGACTTCCAGCATCTGAGCAAACAGAAGGCTCGGGCCTGGGTTTAACCATTGTGAAAGAAATCGTGGAAGCCCACAAGGGAAAGGTCTGGTTTGAATCGGGACCAAAAAAGGGGACAACCTTCTATGTGGTTATTTCAAAGGATCTCGGGACATAGGAACGACAATGGATCCGTGGCAACGTTTTGAAGCCATTTGCCAGGCAATGGCTGATCCCGCCTTTTATCCCCATTCAGTATCTCACCTTGAACGCCGCGACACCCATATTTCGTCCGTGTTTTTGACCGGAACATGGGTCTACAAACTGAAAAAACCTGTGGATTTTGGTTTCCTCGATTTTCGCGACCAGGATGACCGGCGTCGTTTTTGTGAACGCGAGGTTGCCCTGAATCGAAGACTCACCCGCGGGATTTACCACGAAGTAACAGCAATCCGCAAAGGCGACGATGATCGGTTCTCTCTAGGAAAACATGGTCAAGTCGTTGAATACGCCGTCAAAATGAGCCAACTGCCAGATGCGCTCAGTCTCAGGCAACTCCTGAAAAAGAACAGAATCGGCCGGGCCCACATGAAAAAACTGGGACAGACGCTGGCCGCTTTTTATGAAAGGAGCAACCGAGGTCCAAAGATCGATCACTACGGTCAACGAGACGTGATCAGCTTCAACATGGAAGAGAGCTTCGGGCAGTTGGAGCCGTTTGTAGGAGATGTCCTGGAACGAGAAAAGTGGGAATTCATTTGCCAGGTCACTCGCACTTTTCTTGAGCATAGGCGCGAGCTTTTTGATAGGCGCGTGGAAACAGGCCGCATTCGTGATGGTCACGGTGATCTGCGTGCTGATCATGTCTATTTTTATAGAGGCCTTCAAATCATTGACTGCATAGAGTTTAATGATCGCTTCCGATACGGGGATGTGGTGGCGGATTTGGCCTTCCTTCACATGGATATGGAACATCTGGGTTATCCGGAGTGGAGCAGAGCCTTTCTGGCTGCCTACGTTGATGCGGGCAATGATCCGGGACTCTATGCCCTGCTCGATTTCTATGCCGCCTATCGAGCCATTGTAAGACTGAAAGTCACCTGTCTTCGCCTCAAGGACATGGAAAGGGCCGAACAACAGGTTTTAATGGCTGAGGCACGGCGTTACATGGATCAGGCCTATCAATATGCTCTAGAATTCAGCCGGCCGACTCTCTGGGTTTTCTGTGGCTTGCCTGCCACGGGGAAATCTTCACTTGCCCAGGAGCTGGCAAAAGCGCAATTGATCCCATTGTTTCAATCCGATCTTGTTCGAAGGGAAAGGCAATCTGATCCCCGTCACAAGGTTCTTCCCTTTGGTCAGGGCATTTACCGCCCCGGAATGCGTCATCGCGTATATGCTCAATTGTTGGCCCTGGCCCAGGAAACACTCAAAGGAGGACGCTCTGCAGTCCTGGATGCCACCTTTTCACGCCGCAAGTGGAGAGATGACGCTCGGCAATTGGCTGGAGATCTTGATACCAATCTTGTTTTTGTGGAATGCCTTTGCAAAGAGGAGACAATCCGTTCCAGGCTCAAAAAGCGCGAAACAGCATCGAGTCTCTCTGACGCGCGTCTTGAACATTTTACACAGATGCTGCAAGACTTTGAACCCATGAATGAAATTCCCTCCGAAATTCACCTGAAAATAAACACGGACCAACCACTTCGCAATGCCTTTGGTCATATTCTCTCAGAAGGCTATGCCTGCAAACGGGATCAGGTGAAAAAGCTCCTATAGTTGTCAATAGCCCGTTGCCCCGGGGCGAACCACCCCCCCACCGGGGAAAACATCCCCGGTCTTTCGGCCTGTTCTCTGTCGCCTCTTTTCCTCTCCCCACTCAAGCAGCTAAAGTTATCTTGTAAATACAGAGAGATAGCCGGCAGCCATCTGCCGCGCCATGAGATTGGCCGTGTTGGCACAAAGGTTGCCTTGTGAAACTAACAGCGTGCCTGAGCAAAATAAAGAAGGAGGAAATCTATGGAAGTATCAGCAACAGAATCAAGAAAAGAAATGCTTAGCTCTGAAAAGGAAACCACTGAGGCCTTGTTGGAAGAAGGAAGAGTCTTTCGGCCGTTGCCTC
>JAFGFW010000136.1 GCA_016930875.1 Deltaproteobacteria bacterium
CGGGCGCGAGATGAGCTGCAGGTTCGTCGTCTAATCGCACCGGAGCGAAGCGCAGAGTGTGTGTTAGACGACGGTTCTGTCAGCTCCATTGAGGGTTAGGCGGCGCGTAGTGCCGACTGACACTCGATGACGGAGCAGCTCGCGCCCGTTAAGCGGCGCGGGGCGACGCTTATCAATGATTAGCAGGCGAAAACGCGCAATATCATGGAACGAAAACGCCTATGACATTCGAACCTTTTGTATGGTTTGCAATTTCTTGTAGCCGGCCAACGCCAAATATTGAGATCAGAAAAGCGAGCTTTTTCGCTCACTTTTCCTGGTATATCCGATATGGGGAAAAAACGCTTGATATGCATCATTCAGGGGATTTATGAGAATAAATTAGTGGACTCAACAAATCATTAAAAAACAGTTGCTTTTATAATGTTTACGTACTCGGCAAGCAAGACATGACACTCGTATTTTTGAGGACATCGTTTGGCACCGGCAGAGCCGATGTGAAAATAACTTGTTGATTGCATTACAAAAAAATCACTTTAACCGCTAATACAACCGGTCACTAAAATCAAGGATAAATTATGGGTAATCCCCCGGTAAAACTTTTACAGGGTCGGGCAGGGCATTCGACTCATATCTGTCATTGATTCGGCAGGTTACCCTATAGGGGTTGTTGTTTTCTTGCCGGCATACCGATTCTCCATTCTCCGGGAAGGATTATGCGGTAAGGCTTGCACGATGTAGTGTTTGGAGATATTATCTCCCACAGGGCAAAATTTCAGATGTAGAAAACGTCCTTCAAGTCACCCTTTTTCGGAGAGGTGCCCATGAACACGGACACGATGCAAAACACCCCACCGGATCGAAAAAGACGGTCCAGTCGTTTGCGGATACTTCTCATCGTCGTGGCTGTTGCCATCGTAACGTCGGCGGCAACGGTCTTGGTGACAATGGCCTACGTATTTCCCGGGGACTTCAAACCGGTTAAACTCAGTGACCGGGAAGCGCAGGTGCTTAATGCCAAGCTGGCGCGGCTGGATACTGCCAGAGGGCCCGCAGGGTCGGCATCCGGCAAGGATGATGACTCCGGGCAGATGGTTCGTGGCAACTCAGGGGCTTATTTGAAACCGGAGCGCTACAGTGAGGCAGGCGCCAGTCGGCAGATCAAACTGAGCGAGCGCGAACTAAACGGCCTGCTCGCCCGAAACACCGATCTCGCCCACAAACTTGCCATCGATCTTTCCAAGGATCTTGCCAGCGCGAAACTCCTTATCCCCTTGGATCCGGATTTTCCCGTTCTGGGTGGAAAAACGCTCAGGGTCAACGCCGGTTTGGAGCTGAGGTATGATGACCGGAACCCGGTTGTCATGCTTAAAGGGGTCAGCATCTGTGGTGTTCCCATCCCAAACGCCTGGCTCGGCGGGCTGAAAAACGTTGACCTGGTCAAAGAATTCGGTGCCGACAGAGGCTTCTGGCACGCCTTTGCAGCCGGCGTGGAAAATATCCGCGTGGAAGAAGGCAATCTTTCCATCAAGCTGAAGGAATAATGATGGCCTCGGGGAGGAGCGAGATGATGGAGACAGGGAAAGCGAATCCTGGCACACAAAGGCTGTTTCAGCATGCAAATGGAGGGTATGTGCTTCTAAGTAAATTTGGCCAGGCTGTCTCCTTTTGGTTTGACGCCCAAGAACACCTCCAGGTGAAAGAAAGGTTGGAGGATGTAGACTTCAAGGCCACGGGCAGTCAACTCAAACAGGAAGGTTGGCGATGTGTAGGCCCGGGCCTTGAATTTTCCTGGCTTCTGGAAAAATAACGGGGGCGTTGTGGCACAAGAGCGCCATGGGCAGGCCGTGATGTTTGATAGGGGCTGGAGCGTCCCGTGAGAAAGAGGGGCTTCCATCCAAACTTTCAGAGATACCCTTTAAAGTCTGTAACCGCTGCTTCGTGTTCCAGTCCTTTTCAAGGGAGATGGCTCCATGCCACACAGCTTCCGCGAAATCCTGCAGTTCTACCTCATTGATTGCAGGACGGCTCTCGGCAAGATCATTGACATCTTCTTATCTTCCTGAACTTTTTTATCTGCGCCATCTTGGTGCTTGAAACCTATCGCGTTTCCGAGGCAACAAGGCAGCTGCTATGGAACATGGAGATCATTATTGTTCTGTTCTTCGTCGTGGAGTATGCGGCAAGGCTTTATGGCGCAAAAAACAGGTTCAAACAGTTGGTGGATATTTACAGCGTCATTGACCTGGTAGCCATATTACCCACCCTTTCCCTTCTCATTCTTCCTTTGTTCGGCCTCACGCTTCATTTCGGCTTTATCAAGTTGATAAGAGTCTTCAGGGTCTTCAGGATATTCAGGTTTCTCAGATTTACTGCAGATCCCGATTTTTTCTTCGGCAGCCTTACCATGCAGGTGCTTAAAGTAGTAAGGCTTTTTTTGACTATATTCATGATATTCTTCATCTCTTCAGGTCTGTTTTTCTATGTGGAGAGCGGCATGAATTCGGGGGTGAAGACGTTCGGAGACGCATTCTATTTTACGGTCGTGGCGCTTACTACCGTGGGTTTCGGTGATATCACCCCCATGTCGGAGGGCGGGAGATGGGTGACTGTTTTGATGATTCTCTCCGGCATCATTCTCATCCCCTGGCAAGTGAGCAAAATTATCAAAGAATGGGTGCACATGGCAACAAAATGGGACATTACGTGTCCGGGGTGCGGACTCCGGTACCACGACAGAGACGCCTCTCACTGCAAGTCCTGCGGCCATCTTATTTACCAGGAGTATGAAGGGGACTGACTGGTGTCCATCCATAAATGGCCCTTTTCGGCAATCGCCGACTTCGCCATAGTAGCCTTCTTGGCTACTACGACAGCTGAATCGGCGTCAAACTGCGGGGCAGACCATGTGCGGCTGCTTGAGACCGGGTGTCACAACCTGGCTCGTGGGGGAAGTCATCCTTTACGAAATCCTGGGTGCCGAGGCAACCAGGGTTCGGGATGGGGGGAGTGGCCTTGCGCTTTTGCAGTCTGGGGCCAGTCCTGAAAATCCCTAATGATCACTTGAGGTCGGCAATAAGCAGCTTGAAGGGGCGGTGGCCTCTACAAGTCCGCTTGATTTCCTGGTTAGCAACTATTCAAATAGTCCCCTGTATTTACCATATCCTTCTTTTTCCAAATCTTCTCTTGGAATAAACCTAAGAGAAGCAGAGTTGATGCAATATCTGAGACCAGTAGGTTCTGGGCCATCATCAAACACGTGGCCGAGATGTGAATCCGCCTGTTTACTTCTTACTTCTGTTCTAACCGAAAAAAAACTTCGGTCTGCTTTTTCTGCAATCGCGTCAGTTTCAATTGGCTTTGTAAAGCTTGGCCAGCCGGTCTTGGAATCATATTTGTCAAGTGAACTGAAAAGAGGCTCACCGGATACGATATCAACATAGATCCCGGCTTTTTTGTTATTCCAGTATTCATTATTAAAGGCTGTCTCAGTGCCATCCTCTTGAGTGACTTTATATTGAAGAGGCGTTAACTTCTCTTTAAGTTTTTTGTCAGATGGCTTCTTGAAATGAGCTTTGGCGGTATCCATGTCGTCGACCCATGTCTTTTTGAGATATTGGTCACGCCCTGAGCGATATCTGTAGTACTTATACTTCAACGGACTTTTTTTGTAGTAGTCTTGATGATATTCTTCCGCCTCATAAAATTTGGAAAATTGCCGAATTTCTGTAACGATAGAATTGGCATATCTGCCTGATTGGTCAAGCTTCCCCTTTGAGATTTCTGCTAACTGCTTTTGTTTATCATCATGGTAAAAAATAGCGGATTTATATTGAGAACCTCTGTCTACGAACGATCCGCCTGCATCGGTTGGATCGATTTGTCTCCAATAGACATCAAGCAGATCCTGATAAGTTATTCTATCTGGATCATAGGTAATCTGAACGGCTTCAAGATGCCCGGTAGACCCCCGAGACACCTCCTCATAGGTTGGGTTGACTTCATGACCGCCTGTATAACCTGAGATCACTTCAATAACACCGTCAAGTTTTTCAAATGGATGTTCCATGCACCAAAAACAGCCTCCTGCAAAAGTAGCCTTTTCAACGCTCTTGTTTTGCTTACTCATATTCGTACCCTCTGTGTCATTATTTTGGTTGCTATTCGAGCAGTGGCTCAGGAACAAAGACAAAACAAGAACAATCAGCACTATTTTTTTCATAATAAATCCTCCATATCCCCATATGGTGGCATTTAGCGAAATGCTACCAGTAGGCCATCAGGGGCGCCATTCGTTCCGTTACGTCTTCATATCAGCCGTCTATCGTGATCCGGCCCCAGATTCATCATTCCAGTCCCCAAGACCTCCCTTGCCGCCGAAAGTCAGGCGACCTCCACCGTGCTAACAACAGATCAAGAAGGGAAGATCTCATTGTATCTGAACTGATGTTCATAGGAAAAGGCAATTCTTTACTCCCAGAATTTCCACCACTTTTTGCGCTTTTGACGAGCTTCCTGCCCCTTTTCGGAGCCTTTATCTAACTCTTTTTGAACCTGTTCAGCTTTCTTTTCGCGCTGTTTTTCCAGGCCTTTATTTTCCTTATCTTCTTTCTTCTGCACGGCCTCTGTCATTGTTTCCTCAGCTTCTCCGCGCTCCTCACGAACCTTTTTCTTCCATCTTTTCCCGCTCTCAGCTTTCTCCTCCTCTTTCATTTCTTCGACTTCGGCATCTGTTCGGGAATCCATCGCCTTGCCATGGCCTGTAATCCGTTTTTCTGTGGGCTTTCTCTTGCCTGCCCATGTAGGTTTTTCAGCAAAAGCAGGTGCAGTCGCCAGAAAGATCAATCCGATCAGCATACTTGTTAATGCTCTCATCGGTTCCTCCTTTCAAAAAGGGTCTGTCAGAATGAGTTTAAAGTTTTTCCATTTACATCGGTTTCATGTCAGGATCATGTTCAGGAGAACGGGTCTTCATATATTCGTGTTCGTTGGTGAGGTGTTCAAAATAGTGTTGGAATGTCCAGGTCCAAGCTGTCTCGGTGATCATAGCGAAAATCACCTCCTGAGGATTGGGTAATACCTTTTTAAAACTTCTCAGGATCTGCATCACCTGCTGTCTATCTTGCGAATGCATCAGCACCGAACGGTAATTGCCGAAGACCGGAGTTGCTCCAGTAAATCCGATAGAAGGGTCTATTCCCTCATTTTTGCGTAATGCTTCAGCCTTTTTATCCACCGCTTCACCCACTGTTGAGGTCAATAAATCTTCTGTAACCGGGGTCACTTGCACTCTTGTTCCACTTTGATCCACGGCGTCAAACGCAAAGATGCCCGCCTCTATGTCCTGTTGTGACAATCCCAGGGTAAAACAAATGATGCTGTCATTCATAGGTAGCAAGCCTCCTTTCTGCAAAGAGTGCGTCAAATTACAGATATTTTTGTCGATCCTGAAGAAAGTTCTTGTAAATCCGGTAATGCTCGGTCTCTTCGTAGGCCACGGGACAGACGGGAACGTGGTCGAAACTGTAGATCTTGGCTCCGGCGCAGGCGAGCAGAATCGGGGAGTGCGTAGCGATAACGAACTGGGCGTGACCCGCCTGGCTATTCGTGCCTAGAATTTCGAGTAATTCAAGCTGACTGCGTGGAGAAAGCGCCGTCTCGGGTTCATCGAGCAAGTAGATGCCCTTGATCTGGTACCGGCTTCGGAAGTAGGACATCAGAGATTGACCATGTGACTGCGTCACCAAAGACTTGCCGCCGAAGTATTTTAGTTGGCCAGGGTCCGATGCCGCCCACTCATCCAGAAAATTAACGAAATCCTTGAAGATCTCCGAGCCGAAGAAGGAGCCGGGAACGCGCCCATTAGACCATTCGAGGGAAAGATAATGGTGGAGTTGGCCTTCGAAAACGTTCACTTGGTAACGGGTGCCCGCGGGGGCACGCCAGATGTGGATACCACAGGCGTACGCCAGCGCCTCCAGTAGGGTCGACTTGCCAGTGCCGTTCTCGCCGACAAAGAAAGTCACAGGCGTGTCGAGGGCTAGATGTTTGGTTTGATGAAAGAGGGGCAGGCTAAAGGGATAGTGTTCACGGGTAGGGTATTTTTCAGGCAGTAGTGTGATACTTTTTAGATGAATGGACATTATATTTTCTTTTCTCGGTGAGCACAAATCAAGGTTTGCCCTCAGAGTCTTGCGAGCTCCGGCTCGGTAGGCTCTCTGAATCCCGACCTGTCGGGAACCCGCATGCTGGGCTTGTATCGCCATAGGCTCCGGCAACGGCGTATGGTGGTGGGGCCTGGGGGAGAAATACCCCCGGCTGCCCGATTATGCCCAGATTCATGTAATCCATTTCTTGTTTATGTTCCTCAAGCTTACGTAAAATAGAATTGCACAAAAACATGTAATGACAAGAAAGTTTAAACCAAACGGCATCATATTCTTTCCATTGATAGCACCATGAAGAATGTCAGCACCGTATGTTAAGGGTAATAGGTAGGACAACGGTCGTAGAAACACCGGCAGAGAGTCAACAGGAAAGAACAGGCCGCAAAGAAATATCATCGGAAAGCGGAAGAAATTTGAAAAAGTCTGAGCTTCAAAAACCTCGCTAACAGAGACTGCTATAAAGAGCCCAAGAAATGTTGAAACAATCGCAATCAATATGATGGCTGGCAATACTATTACCCATGAAATCTTAGAGAGATCTGTTAGAAATAAAGCAAGAATAACCGGGACAATAGCGTTGGCTGAACCGAACAAAATTGCCCCTGCTGTCTTAGCCAGCATAAGAAGTTTCAACGGAATAGGTGCGAGAAGTAAACGCTCGAACGACCGATTCTTTTTCTCAAATGTAACTGTTACTGCAAGCATGGAGGTTGTGCCGAATAGAACAGAAATTGCAATCACGCCCGGAAGCAGTGCCGGAATGCTTTCCGAACCACTACTCGATTTGATGAAAAACATGCCTGTCCAAGCTACAGGAAAAATCAACCCCCAACTGATGTTTGGCGGTTTGAGATAGTAAGCACGCATGTCCTTTAATAAAATGTTCCAGAAAGCGACCCATTTTTTCATGCGACACCGCCTTTCTTCTCGATTTCTTTTCTCAAGGCGTTTGCTTCAATGCCGGTGATCCGCACAAATACATCTTCCAGTGATGGGCTTAGACGTCGGGCTTCTGTAACTTCAGCGTTATGATCTTCAATGAACCGGAAGAGTGGACCAAGGCTGATCGGCCCTGCAGACTCAATGCGTACCTGCTCGGTAGAAATAGGCTGAAACTCAAAATGAGTAAAGGCGGTGGCAAGTTTGCCATAGAGATCGTTTGCCGAATTCGAGACAGAAATCAACATCACTTTCCTTTGCTGTACCGGCTGTAAAAGATTTGTGACAGTGTCGATCCGTACAATCTGACCTTTAACGATGAAAGCAATACGTTCACACAGCCTTTCAGCCTCTTCGATGTAGTGTGTGGTAAGAAAGGTTGTCGTCCCGGTACGGTGAAGATCGGCGATAAGCTGTCTAATCTGGCGGGCACTGGCCACATCGAAGTGTTCTCATTTATACTTCCTTAGGCATAACGTGTAGATCACCTGCGGGAATGGAGCGCAACTGAATTCCCGTCAGAGTGCATCTGATTGTGTACGCCCGGCATGGGCGTGAACCTTTCGGCCCTGAGCTCAAGGCCGAAGGGCTTATGGGGTGCGACTCGGCTGAACTTGTCGAAGCCAAGTCCCCTGTGTGTGAACCCTGTAATGTCGTGAGACATGACAGAAATACTAGCCGAAGGCAACCACCTTCGCCAAAGGCTACAGCGCGTCAAGAGGGCCTTCGCTGAAAGCTATGGCGGCTCAAGAGGGCGGAACCGCGAGGGACCGTCTGAAGCTCGTCTTCGCTAAAGCTACGCCGGGTTCATGAGAAGCCAGGCATACACTCGTCAAGCCGTAGCTCGAAGAGCGAAGGCTGAAGGCCCAGTCTCCGGGTAAGCTAGCACCCGGTGAATTCAACTTGCAAGTGCACCACGAATAGCGCTGTAGAAGACTTCATATGGCGTCTGATAATAGAGGCATTTCCTTGGTCTACGGTTTAACTTTTTTACAGCTAATGCGAGGTCCTCGTTGGTCATATTACTGAAGTTCATCCCTTTTGGGAAGTATTTTCTTAACAAACCATTTTTATTTTCATTACAACCTCGCTGCCATGCCGAATAAGGGTCTGCAAAATAAATACACAGTCCGGAGAATAGGTCGGCCGATTGCGTTTGATCTCCCGGCTGATGGTCATATGGTGCCAATTGAGGCATCGGCCAATCTCTCTGAGGCTCAAACCGTAAAGGACTAAATGATAGATGACATATCGCTCCTCCAGTGTTAAGTGTGTGTAGGACATGATGGGCTCCTTCTGGTTGTGGCTTGGTTGCTCTTCCTCACATTACCAGATTGGCTGTCATGTCCTCTATTAACCTAAATGGTGCACTTTGAATTTGAATCTACCTTTGTCGATGAAGGTGGGGGCCACGTATGAACAATCCACCACCTTAAGCTTCACGGCTGCCTCAAATAATTTTGAGCTGGCTATTGC
>JAFGFW010000137.1 GCA_016930875.1 Deltaproteobacteria bacterium
AAATGAACCAAGGGAGCGAATTTGTAACCCAGCAGGAACCCACCCCGGCCTTTCAAGATCAAGGTAACCGGACAATCCCACTGAAAAAAGTTCTTCACAGATTTGTCCGTACGAAAATCCCCAAATTGACGGTTAGCCTACCGCTGTCTTTGATTCCCCAGAAACCGGAGAAGAAACCGATTGATTATGTTTTGACCCGATTAGCCAGTATGGATTTGCCTGGCATGAATCTTAGGGGACATCTATGATTTTATGCTTTACGTTGGCTGAAAAAGACGATTATGACGAGGCATGCCAAGATAAGCAAGGATAGACGCACCTGAGGCTTTCCATCATGTCGTCATCAGGGCTATAGAGCGCAGCAAGATATTCCGTGAGGACGCTGATCGAGTCAACTTTTGGGATCGGCTTGGAGGCATCGTCGTCGATACACAAACCCAGTGCTTTGCTTGGGCATTGATTCCTAATAAGGCATTGCCGAAGGCAAGAGGCCTGATCTTACAGGTGGCGGTCTGGTAAGGTTGAAAGGCGATGAAAGGATTCTGGGGGATAGTGAATTTGTTGAAAGCGTTTTGAAAAGATAGCAGAAGAAGAACAATTCAGACTGGTATAACGCCGAATAGCATAAAATCATAGACGCCCCTTAAAATCTCCGAAAAAATGACGATCGGCCGACGGGAACGTCTTTGCCTCAGGTGGCCGGAATCACAGGTTTTTGGGGCGGAAACGCCCTGCGACGCTCAATTGAAATCCCTAGTTTTCGGCCTGTTCTCTAATGGGTGCCAATGATGTAACCAGGGCTCCCAAAAGGGAAACAGCCCCTGCAAAGACGAAGGTGTTGGAGAGTCCGATCGTGTCTGAAAGCAATCCCGAAAAGATGCTCCCCAGGATGAAGCCGCCGTCTACCGCCATGGTGAGCATGCTCATCATGCCGGCTTTTTGCGCCATCGAGCCTTGTTCCGCCCCCAGGGCATTCAAGGCGGGAAAAAGATATCCCAGGCCGGACCCGTAAAGAACAACGGAAAGGACAAAAAAGAAAGGCACATCCAATTTGTAGATCAACAGGATCCCCGAGCCGAACAAGACGAAGCAGATCCGTATGATTACCAGTTTGCTGTATCGGTCCAGGAGGGCGCCGCCGAAAAGCCTGATGGCCACGGCCAGACCCAGAGACAGGCTCAAGAAGAGGCCCCCACTCATAGCGACGGTCTTGGCGTAAAGAGGAAAGTAATGAAGCACCGTGGCCTGGACATCCACAAAGAGGATCATGGCCATGAGGACAAAGAAAAAGGAGCGATCTTGGACTATCTCCAGGTAACTGACCGACCGTTCAACCCTTTGTGAAAGCCTGTCCCATTTTTTTGTGAACACCAGTATGCTGAAGGCCAAAAAAGTGGTGGCTGCGCCGCCATGAAAGATGACCGGGTGTCCAAAGGCGTCCATAAGACGTTCGCCGGCCAGAGGCACAAATCCCAAAGCCGCAAGCATGGTGGCACCGTTGTGACTGAAGGCCCGTCCTCTCGTCTCATGGGGAGTGAACTTGGCGATGGTTGAAAAAGCTGCCGCAATAAAGGCGGAAAAGCCGACGCCGTGAATGATGCGAAGGGCATATATGGCCCCGAGCTTGCCGGGGATCACATGATAAAGAAAGGAGCAGCAAAAAATCATCAAAAGGCCCGAAACGAGAACCGGTTTTTCTCCCAGGCGATCGATGGTCTTGCCTACAAGGGGCCTTACTGCCAGGGAAGCGATGGAAAACGTGCCCATGATGAGGCCTATGGCCGTTTTGGAAACATCCACCGTGGAGAGATAGATGGGATACATGAAAAAGAAGGCAATATTGGAAAAAACGAGGAAGGTGAGGATGTTGATGATAGCCAGTTTGGAATTTTTCATGTGAAGCAAATCGCGCTCATGTCCGTGAAAGTGTCCAGCGTTTGCGTCTTCACCCTATCGGAGATTGGGGCTTGAGGCAAGGGGAGATGGGACAACAAACAACGGACGACAAACAACAGGCAACAAACGACAGGCAACAAACGACAAACAACTGACAACGAACCATGACCATTGTGGTTGGGCTCGCATGGAGCCGGTCCTGCGGTCGGTATTTTCGCAGGCCTGGGGCTCCATCCGAAACTGATTTTTTCAGATACCCTTTTTTTGAGACGGGGCTCGGAACGTGGGCTGAGAAAGACACTTAGGGTATGAATCTTGGGGACGCCCTCAAGTTTCTAAGTCTCGTACCGAAAGGGGAAAGGCAAAGGAACTAGGGGCCGGGGGTAAGGGGGCAGTCACAAAGATAGGAGGCGTTCGCGCAGAAATTGCTTGGCTACCGTGGACGAACAGGAATCAGACTGGTCGCGTCAAAGGAACCCAGAGGAAAAAACCACGTCCCGGAATCTGTGCCCGTTCTGCACGAACGTAGCCTGTTCCACGCCTATGGTGCCCCCGGAATTTTCGGAATTCCGGCAAGCCTGGATGGGGATGATTTTGAGGGACCCTTTCATGGGGACATGTTCGCATTACTCGACTAGGAAATACAACAACAATTGCCCCCCTGCTTACGGATCGCCCTGCCTTTGTGGACAGTTGATTTGACCAAAAGCCCACCTTGATTCTTTCGGCCAGGAGATTTATGTAACACCGGTAGGCCTTGCAGGTGACATGGCCTTGCTCTAGGAAACCGATCATGGCGAGTTGGTATACCTTTGCAATCATGGCGTTGTTTTTTATGGGCACACAGAGATTCTTCTACAAGGTCTCTGCTGAAAGAAGGTGCAATACTGCCCTGACAACCTTATATTTTATGGCTACAGTGTCTGTTCTGAGTTCAATTCTGTTCCTTGTTCTCAAACAGTCTGTGACAAATATCCAATTTCTACTATTGATCGCCCTCACAAATGGCAGTGCCTTTCTTGTCGGCACAGTGGCTCACATAGAGGCACTTAGATACATACCTGCCTCCATAGTATATCCAATCATCAGGCTAAATGTCGTCCTTGTCGTGATATTTTCGATCATTGTTTTTGAAGATGATTTGTCCGCTTATCAGGCCGTGGGGATTGCTCTTGCTGTGGCTGCTATGGTTATCTTGTCACGACGACTCGATCACAAGAAAATATCCTATGGAAGAACAAAGCTTAGCTTTATGTTCATATTCATTTCCGTCTTGTGCGGTGCTATCGCTTCGATCTCCAGCAAATTTGCTGCCATGCACACAAACAAAATGGCCTTCATGGCACTTTCATACATATGTGCAACATCGTTTTCTTTGGGAATAAGAAAGAAATTGCAGACAGGACATGCCAGTGCAGGTCACAAGGATGCATTAATCATCGGTTCGGTCATGGGCCTAATCAATTTTGCTGGATTTTACTCATTCTTAAAAGCACTTTCTATGGGACCACTCTCCATCATTGCCTCCATAACCGGTATGCATTTTGTCATCGCGATAATTTTGTCTGTGGTGATTTACAGAGAAAAACTGACGCATTTGAGAATACTCGGTATTTCACTCACCATAGCCTCGATCATCCTGCTGAGGTTTTAACATGTTTGCCAAAATCTGCTACCATTTTGGAAATGGGGGAAGATACGAGACATCGATCCGGGAGTTGGCGAATTTGACAGCAATGCAGGATTCCAGGGGCCGTACAAAAACCTGGCTGAATGGGGGCCGAAAGGTGTTGGGCATGAGACCTTCAGAAGAATTACCCTCGCACCCAAGGGGAAATAGGTGAACATGGCTTCAAAAAACAGGGTTAGCCACGAAGGGTAAAAGGAGACGAAAGTAGGATCTGAGCGCTTTGTGCTGTTTTTCTCTTGACAAAAGAGCTTTTTGCGACTAATAATTAGGCGTAACAATGCAATAAACCGACTAATCATTAGCCCTAACTTGCCTACCCCCAATAGGTAGATCCCGCATGGTTGAACGAGAAATAGAAAGAAAAATCGAAGACTTCAAGAGCCTCGGCATTCCTAAATATATCCCAAGGGAGGGCAGACTTCAACTGGTTGAGAACATGGTGTCAACCGTCATTGGCGCCCGCAGAGCTGGCAAAAGCTTTCGGGTGTTGCAGGCAGCAGATGAAATGATTCGTCAGCAGGTTGTCAGCTCGATCGATCAGGTATGCCTGATGGATTTTGACAATCCTGTCTTGTCCAACATGAAGGCCCCCGATCTGCCACTGATTCAGAACACATTTTTGAAGCTCAACCCGGAATTCGAGTTGAATACCCCGCTGCTCTTTATTCTGGATGAAATCCACAAGGTGCCTGGATGGGAAGAATATGTCATAGATTTGTCCCGAAATCCCAATTGGAAAGTGATTGTAACAGGGTCGTCTTCCAAGTTGTTAAAGTATGACATTGCAACTGAACTTCGGGGTAAAGCCATTTCATCTACGGTATATCCACTGAGCTTTGTTGAGTTTCTGAGATTCAAGGATTTCAGATACAAAGCGAGTTCAACAAAAGGCCAGGCCGAAGCAAGAAGGATGTTTGACGAATACTTGAAGTGGGGCGCCTATCCCGCCATGGCCAATCTCGAAGAATATACAAAAGAGGCATTGCTGAGAGAGTATTTCGATACCATGATTCTCAAAGACATAATACAGCGATATGATGTGAGCAAACCGAAACAGTGCATCCATCTGTATAACTACTTGCTTGCGAATATCAGCAAGGCTCATACGCTTCAGAGCGCCTTCCAGTATCTAAAACAAAGCGGATTCAGCACAAGCCGGGATTCCGTGAGAGGGTATATTCATTGGGCGCAAGATTCATGGCTCTTGTTCATGGTCCCCATCTATTCGAATTCCCTTAAAGAGCAGGAGAGAAACTACAAGAAAATTTACGCAATCGACTGGGCTTTGGCCAACAAGAACAGCCTTGTTTGGGACGGTTCTTATTCCAGGGCGCTTGAAAACATGGTCTTTGTTCACCTTTATCAAAGGTGGCACAGGGTTCATTATTATTTAACGAGAAAAAAGCGACAGGAGGTGGATTTCATCGCCGTGGACAGCCACGGTTATCCTGTCATGGCACTCCAGGTCTGTATCGATATAAGTGAAGGAGATACCGTGAAGCGGGAGTTGGAGGCAATCGTCACAAGCGCCAAGTATTTCGGCATCAAAGAAAATCTTATAGTAACATATAATCAGGAAAAAGATTTTCACAAAGATGGAATTTCAGTCAAAGCCATACCTGCTTGGAAATGGATGCTAAATCCCGCCTAACTCCATCGATTCATAAATTCGATAACGAATCTATTTAGACTTCGGCTGAGCGACTCGACGTGAGCTCGTCGACACCTCTCAGTCGAATCCCTCAGGACTTAGTGTTGCCCTCGGCCATGAGCTCGGGCCGAATGGAGTAAGCAAATACGCAAACTTAACATCTTAAAATACGTTACACTAGTTGCGAATCGAAGCACTAAGGATTCGACTATTTGAAGGCAATGACTTGCGGTTGGCAATTTTTTTCAACACAGGTGGCCCTGCTTGTTGGGCATTATTGTGTTGACTTCTTGGTTTTCTCTGCGTTAGAAAATTAAGTTTTGTGAAAACAATGGATGTATGAGTTCTAAAGAGGCATTACCAAAATGATCAGGCTGGTCAGGGGTTTTAAAGACATTCTCCCGGAAGAAACCGGGCTCTGGCAATACGTTGAGGGCGTTGTCCGGCATCTCTTTGATGACTTCGGCTTTACGGAACTGCGAATCCCCATTCTTGAGCAAACCGAGCTTTTTGCCCGCAGCATCGGGGCCGATACCGACATCGTGGAAAAAGAGATGTACACCTTTGCCGATCGAAGCGGCGGTTCCCTCACCCTGCGGCCTGAGGCCACGGCATCTGTGGTAAGAGCATACATCGAGCATAAGTTGTATGCAAAAGATCCAGTGTGGAAGCTGTATTCAGTTGGGCCAATGTTTCGCAGGGAACGCCCCCAGAAAGGCCGGTACCGGCAGTTTTACCAAATCAACGCCGAGGCCTTTGGGCTGCACGATCCCAGAGCGGATGCCGAACTTATTCTTTTATTGATGACCTTCATGCAGCGCCTTGAACTTTCCGACATCGAGCTCCACATCAACTCCCTGGGCTGTCCTGAATGCCGTCCGAGCTTTAAGAAGGCGCTCAAAGCCTTCTTGTCAGGTCGCTCCGAGAGACTCTGTTCGGACTGCCTCAGGAGAAGGGACAAGAACCCTCTGCGCATATTCGATTGCAAGGTGCCCACCTGCAAGGAAACCATGCAAGATGCCCCATCTATTCTGGAGCACCTTTGTAAAGACTGCCAAAACCATTTTGACACAGTCCAAAGCGCCCTGGGAGGATTTCATATACCCTTTCAGACAAATCATAGGCTGGTGAGGGGATTGGACTATTATACTCGAACGACCTTTGAAGTCCTTGCCGGGGCCTTAGGAGCCCAAGATGCCGTGGCAGGTGGCGGACGCTATGATGGCCTCGTGAAGTCTTTAGGCGGCCCGGATCAGCCAGGCGTGGGCTTTGCTATTGGTGTTGATCGAGTGATGGAACTCTTGGCCGACCGTGCCCAAAAGTTCGAAAAACGGCCCGACCTCTACATCGCTGCCCTGGGGTCTCAAGCGCAGGACAGGGCCTTTGAGTGGATGCAGCACATCAGAAGGCAAAAGGTTCGCACTGAGATGGACTTCCAAGACCGCAGTCTCAAGGCGCAAATGCGACGGGCAAATAAACTTGGAGCATCCTATGTTCTTATAGTAGGCGAGCGCGAACTTGAGGAGGGGGCTGCGGTACTCAGGAATCTGGAGACCAAGGAACAAAAGGAAGTTTCCATACAAGACCTTGTAAGCGCTGTCGTCAGCAAAGTGAGAGCTGAGCGAGGTTAAGGAAGAAAGAAGTAATAGCGCCTCAAACGGCGCGTAGCGCCACAGGAAATTGCCCAGCGATTCTATGAAAGGAGCCGGTTTTGCTTGATTCCCTTGGCAACATGAAACGAACCCACCATTGTTGGGAGCTCACGGCCAAGGACGTGGGCAAAGAGGTGGTGCTCATGGGATGGGTACAGCGCCGTCGAGATCATGGCGGCGTAATCTTTGTAGACCTGCGTGATCGCGAAGGCCTGACCCAGGTGGTTTTTAACCCGGAATTCAACAGGTCGGTTCACGAGAAGGCCCAGGTCATCCGGAGCGAGTTTGTGCTGGCAGCCCGGGGCACTGTTGTGCACAGGCCCGAAGGTATGATCAATCCCAAGCTGAAAACCGGTGAGATTGACGTCATGGCCTCGGAGCTGCGGATTCTGAATCATTCCCAAACTCCACCATTTGTCCTGGAAGATAACACACAAGTATCTGACAATATTCGCTTCAGGTACAGGTATCTTGATATGCGCAAGCCTGATCTTCAAAAAAATCTCATTCTTCGCCACCGGGCAGCCGCAACGATTCGTTCCTATCTGAATGGGCTTGGATTTCTGGACATTGAAACCCCGTTTTTGACCAAAAGTACGCCTGAAGGGGCACGGGACTACCTTGTGCCCAGCAGGGTCAATCCAGGACAATTTTACGCGCTGCCGCAATCCCCCCAGATCTTTAAGCAACTTTTGATGCTGGGCGGATTTGACAGATACTACCAGATCGTTCGATGCTTCCGAGACGAAGACCTCCGGGCAGACCGACAGCCGGAATTTACCCAGATCGATATTGAGATGTCTTTTGTTACTGAAGAAGATGTGATGGGGGTCACGGAGGGGGTCATGGCTGCCATGTTTAAGGAGATACTTGGCATAGAGCTCAAGACTCCTTTCAAGCGGCTGAGCTATGAGGAGGCAACAGGTCGATTTGGTCTGGATAAGCCCGATCCTCGCTTCGCTCTGGAGCTAAAGGATGTTTCTGATATTGTTGCCGCGGCCGAGTTCAAGGCCTTTGCAAATGTCGTAAGGGCGGGTGGCATAGTTAAGGCCATAAACGCAAAGGGATGCATCGGTTTTTCTCGAAAAGAGATCGACGATCTTACAGACTTTGTGGCTGTTTACAAGGCCAAGGGCCTGGCTTGGATCAAAGTGCGTCCTGACGCCTGGCAGTCACCCATTGCAAAATTTTTTTCCGATTCGGAAAAAGCATTGCTGACCGAGAGGCTCGATATGGAGCCAGGGGACCTTGTCATGTTCGTAGCCGATCAACCCAAGGTAGTGAACGAGGCCCTGGGGCATCTGCGAAATCAATTGGGCCGCAAACTGAGCCTGATAAACGATGACCAATACAACTTCATATGGGTGACCGGGTTTCCTCTTGTGGAATATGACGAGCAGGAAAAGCGATATATGGCCATGCACCATCCCTTTACAGCTCCCCTTGAAGAGGACATGGAACGGATTGCCGAAGACCCTCTTTCTGTGCGGTCCAGGGCCTATGATCTTGTCCTGAACGGAGCGGAGATAGGCGGCGGCAGTATCCGCAACCACCAGCGTGGGGTGCAGGAAAAGGTGTTTGAGGCCCTGAGCATTGACCGGGAGACCTACGAAAAAAAATTCGGTTTTCTGCTTGAAGCCCTTGACTTTGGAGCCCCTCCCCACGGTGGCATCGCCCTGGGCTTTGACAGAATCGTCATGCTAATGGCCGGACAATCCTCCATCAGGGACGTGATCGCCTTTCCAAAGACTCAAAAAGCAACCTGCCTCCTCACTGGAGCCCCTTGTGATGTCCCCCCCGACCAACTGGAGGAGCTTTCTTTGAAGGTGCGGATCCCGAAAAAATAGCGGGAACCGAAAAGCCACAATGATGCATTTCGAAGTCGTCAACAGTGATAAACAAAAAAATGTTGACACAGTGGAGACTTGGGTATATATATAACATATTGAAAATATAAGCAGTATGTCACGCGTGACATACTGCAACAATCCTATATCGCTCGGAGCAAAATTTAAAGAATCCAGGCCGCAAAGGACCGGATATTAACTTACCATACTTGCGCTTTGGGTTTTTACCTGTCAACAAAGTGTTCTATTACAAAAATCCCAATTACATAAACGGAGAGGGGGTGAATTGCGAGTAGTTTCGCGCTTGCCGGTTTTTTTAATCAACCAAATTTTATTCAGAAAGGAAGGTGAGTACGCCTATGAAAGTAACACGCAGAGAATTCATTCAGATCTCTGGTGCAACGGCTGCCGGTCTTGCGGTAAGCAGTCTGGGTTTTGACCTTTCGCCAGTAAAGGCACATGCCCAAATGCTAAAGACCAAGTATGCCAAGGAGACCACCACCATCTGCCCCTATTGTGCAGTAGGTTGCGGCGCCATTGTGCATACGAGCCAGAAAGGCGACGGCCGTGTCATCAACATCGAGGGTGACCCTGACCACGTTATTAACCGGGGCTCACTTTGCAGTAAGGGCAGCTCGCTGTCTCAATTGGCCGAAAACGAAAATCGGCACCTTGAGCCTATGTATCGAGCGCCTTATGCAAAGGAGTGGAAGCAGGTTTCATGGGATTGGGCACTGACCGAGATTGCCAAACGCGTAAAGACGACCCGTGATGCCACCTTTACTCACAAGAACGCCAAGGGTCAGGTGGTTAACCGGACCGTCGGGATCGTTTCGGGCGGCAGTTCCGCCCTGGACAACGAAGAGTGCTGGATCTACCAGGCCCTCTTGAGGGCCCTGGGGCTTGTCTATGTCGAACACCAGGCCCGTATCTGACACAGCGCCACTGTTGCGGCTCTGGCAGAGTCGTTCGGACGCGGTGCAATGACCAACCACTGGATCGACATCGGCAATAGCGATTGCGTCCTGATCATGGGAAGCAATGCGGCCGAGAATCATCCCGTATCGTTCAAGTATGTCGTCAAGGCCATGAAACAAGGGGCAAAGCTTGTCAATGTGGACCCCAGATTTACAAGGACCTCCTCCAAGGCAGACATCTATGCCAGCCTGCGATCAGGCACTGACATCGCCTTTTTGGGCGGCATGATCAAGTACATCCTGGACAACAAGCTTTACAACGAGGAGTATGTGCGGGCGTACACGAACGCGCCGTTTGTCGTTGGGAAAGATTTTAAGTTCAAAGACGGACTCTTTTCAGGTTATGACGAAAAGAACCGCAAGTATGACAAGAAAAAATGGGCCTTTGAGATGGACAAGAACGGGGTCCCGAAAATGGACCGGACCCTAAAGGATTCCCGGTGTGTGTTCCAGTTGTTGAAAAAGCATTACAGCAGGTATGAGACCACGCTGGTCTCAACGATCACCGGCACCCCGGAAGCGGACCTGAAGAAGGTCTATAAGACCTATGCGGCCTCCGGGGCCACCGGCAAGGCGGCCACCATTATGTATGCCATGGGCTGGACCCAGCATACTGTGGGAGTCCAGAATATCCGTGCCATGGCCATGATCCAGTTGCTCCTGGGTAACATCGGTGTTGCAGGAGGCGGCGTGAACGCCCTGCGAGGCGAGTCTAATGTCCAAGGCTCAACCGACCAGTGTCTGCTTTTTCACATCTGGCCGGGCTACCTGGCTACCCCAAGCACGAAATGGCCTAGCCTTGGTGACTACCTTAAGAGAAGGGCCGAGAGCAAGGATCCCAACAGCGCCAACTGGTGGCAAAACGAGCCTAAGTATATGGTGAGTTTGTTGAAGTCCTACTTCGGCGAGAAGGCCACCAAGGAAAACGATTTTGGATATAACTGGATGCCCAAGCTGGATGCCGGTAAGACATACGCCTTTCTGGATATGTTTGACGACATGTACAAAGGAAAGGTCAAGGGCTTTTTCAACTGGGGCATGAATCTGGCCTGCTCCCTGGCCAATGCCAACAAGAACCGGAAGGCCATGAGCAAACTGGACTGGATGGTCAATGTCAATATCTTTGACAATGAGACCGCCTCGTTCTGGAAAGGACCGGGGATGAACCCATCCAGCATCAAGACCGAGGTCTTCTCTCTGCCGGCGTGTGTGTCGGTGGAAAAGGAAGGAAGCATCACCAACAGCGGCCGGTGGATGCAGTGGCGTTACCAGGGACCAAAACCCCTTGGCAACAGCAGGTCCGATGGCGACATCATCATGGAACTTGGCTATAAAATTAAAGAGGCCTATAAGCAAGGCGGGACGTTCGTCGAGCCGATCATGAACCTCAAGTGGGACTATATGACAGACGGGTTGTATGATCCTCACAAGGCCGCCAAGGAGATAAACGGCTATTTCCTGAAAGACTGCACTGTCAAGGGCAAGCTGTGCAAGAAGGGGACCTTGGTTCCGAGCTTTGCATGGCTCCAGGCAGACGGCTCCACTTCTTCGGCAAACTGGCTCTACTGCAACAGTTATACGGAGAAGGGGAACATGGCGGCCCGCAGAGGCCAGGAAGATGCCGTGAACAAGATCGGTCTGTACCCGGAATTTGCCTGGTGCTGGCCCGTAAACCGCAGGATCATTTACAACCGTGCATCTGTAGACCTCAAGGGACAGCCCTTTGATAAGAAGGACTGGGTGATCAAGTGGAACGGGGAGAAATGGATCGGCGATGTGCCAGATGGCGGCTGGCCGCCCATAGGAAGCCTGGAAAAGCCCGATCCCAAGAGCAAGTGGGCTTTTATCATGCACGTGCACGGACATGCCCAGATCTATGGCCCGGGACGCGCAGACGGTCCCTTCCCGGAGCACTACGAACCTCTCGAGTGTCCCGTTGAAAAGAACCTCATGTCAGGTAACAAAGAGCGGATGAGCCCTGTGGCGCCTGTTTACGGAACCGACGCAGATGCGTACAAGACCTGCGATCCGAGATACCCCATTGTAGGCACCACGTACCGGGTATCTGAACACTGGCAGACCGGCCTCATGACCCGGCCCCAGCCTTGGCTTCTCGAGTTGCAGCCTCAGGTATTTGTCGAAATGAGCGAGGAACTGGCAAAGCTCAAGGGGATCAAGAACGGTGAGCGTGTGTTGGTCTCCTCAGCCCGGGGTTCCCTGAAGGCCACCGCCATCGTTACCAAACGGTTCAAGCCGTTCAACATCGCAGGCAACACCGTTCACGAGGTGGGTGTCCCGTGGTGTTTTGGCTGGCGTTGGCCGCAAACCGGCTTAGAAGACAGCGCCAACCTGTTGACGCCTTCAACGGGTGATCCGAATACGAAAATTCCTGAAACCAAGGCCTTTATGGTCAATGTGTCCAAACTATAGAAGGAGGTGATCTGAATGCCAGGTAAATCATTTTTCATTGATACGACAATTTGTACGGCCTGCAGAGGATGTCAGGTCGCCTGTAAGCAGTGGCATGACCTGCCTGCGGAAAAAACTAAGAATCGTGGAACTCACCAAAACCCGGCGGATCTCTCCTTCGTGACCTACAAACTTGTGAGGTTCAACGAGGTGGTAGTGGGCGGCAAGCTCCAGTGGCTCTTTTTTCCGGATCAGTGCCGCCACTGCATAGAGGCGCCTTGTGAGATGACGGCGGATGACCCCACGGCCATCTTCAAGGACCCGGCAACCGGAGCAGTGGTTTACACAGCGAATACCAAAAACCTGGACAGCCAGGCGATTATTGATTCCTGCCCCTATAACGTTCCAAGGGCGGCCAAGGACGGGACCCTGGCCAAGTGTGACATGTGTCTTGACCGGGTGGAAAACGGGCTTTTGCCGGCCTGTGTAAAGACCTGCCCCACGGGGGCAATGAACTTTGGCGATCGGGATGAGATGCTCGCCCTGGCCAAGAAGCGTCTGGCTGTGGTGAAAAAGAAGTATCCCAAGGCCAAGCTCCTGGATCCTGATGACGTTCGAGTCATTTACTTGGTCACGGAGGAGCCGAACCTCTATCACAAGTTTGCCGTGGCATCGAGTTCGGCCTTTGACATCTCAAGGCAGGTGGCCTTGAAGAAGCTCTTCAGACCACTTACAGAATTGACAGCTAATTTGTAACAGACCAGAACTCTTAACGCAGAAGGGGAGAAGGTTCTTTGATCTTCTCCCCTTTTTGTGCTATAAAACCCGAAACGATTTCGTGGGTTTTCTTGGGTGAAATCATATGACTGAAAAAGAAATTGTTACGACTGACCAGATCAGAAAGGCAGTAGCTGCCGTCAAGGCCCAAAGGCCGGCCTACGAAGGGCTTCTCGATTTTTACGAAAAGCTCTGTTTGGCCCAGGAGGCCTCAAAGGAAAATACGCGCCTCGAACCGATTAAGATCCACGAAGATCTCCTTTCGGTCAAGGAGGAAGAGGGCTTTCCTCTGATCAGTACCACTGATTTTGTGACTGATGTGGTGGCCGCTGAGGCCTTGTTGAGAAAGCTCTGCGAACTTGCTGTTGAGGCAAACGAGGTGTTGGCTGAGGCCGGTCCAAAGATCGTTGATGCCCTGGACAAGGAATCGCTGGATGCTTCAACACTGTTCTCAAATATGCTCAAGGAGGACGATGCCTACCTTGGCGATGTTGCAGGAAAGCTGGGTATTGACAAGACAATCCTTGCTTTTGCTGTTTACAACAGCATAAGGCCGTCTATTTCTCTCTGCGCTGAACAGCTATCGACCTATCTTGACAAGGATACCGAGTGGGGAAAGGGCTATTGTCCTATCTGCGGGAGCCCGCCGGGCCTATGCATACTGCGCGGCGAGGGAGGGAAACGTTCCCTTGTTTGCAGTTTCTGTGGCCATGAGTGGCGGATATTGAGAATTTGCTGTCCTTTCTGCGACAATAATGATCAAAAAACCCTCCACTATTTTTTCAGCGAAGAAGAAAAGGACTACCGCGTGGATGTGTGTGACAAGTGCAAAAAGTATATCAAGACCGTCGATGTCAGAAAGATAGAACGCCCCTTGCATCCTTTGGTGGAGCAGATTTCCACTTTACACCTCGATATGCTGGCCCAGGAGCAGGGCCTTGAAAGTGGCATTCCCTTATGGCTGCAAATGTAGACCATTTCAATCGCAAGATCAGTTACCTGAGGGTCTCTGTCACAGACCGATGCAACCTTCGTTGCGTGTACTGCCAACCGGTAAAAGACCTGAAGCTCTTCAATCATAGCGATATCTTAAAGTACGAAGAAATCTTGGAAGTAATTCGGGCGGCCACGGATGTCGGCATTAAGAAGGTGCGTTTGACTGGCGGCGAACCCCTTGTTCGAAGAGCTTTTGTAGACTTTGTTTCATCCGTGTGCCGTGTGCCCCGTCTAGAGGATGTTAGCATTACCACAAATGGTGTTCTCCTAAAGGAAAAGGCCAAGGCGATCTTTGACGCCGGCGTTCATCGCATAAACGTGAGCCTGGACTCCCTCAACCGGGAAAAATATGCCAAAATTACTGGTCGTGATCGTTTTGACGAGGTCTTGGAAGGGCTCATGGAGGCTGAGGCCGTGGGGTTTTCGCCTATCAAGGTGAATGTGGTGGCCATCAGGGGCTTTAATGATGACGAGTTGCTTCAGCTTGCAGCGTTGTCTGTTGAAAAGCCGTATCATGTGCGATTCATAGAATATATGCCGATCGGACATGATAGGCAGTGGAGGCCGGAAAAATATATCTCCTCCGATGAGATCAAGTCCAGATTAGAGGCCTTTGGTCCCCTTCACGAGGTTGCCCGCTCGACGCTTGATGGGCCGGCCACGAGATATCGCTTCGAATCGGCCAAGGGTGAAATTGGTTTGATCAGCGCTATCAGCCATCATTTTTGTCCTTCCTGCAACCGTCTCAGGCTCACGGCGGACGGCAAGCTTCGGCCCTGCCTTTTTGCCGATGACGAGGTGGACATCAAGACTCCCCTGAGAAGGGGGTGCAGCCGGGAAGATTTGAAGGTATTATTTCAAAAGGCGATCGCCAGGAAACCTGAACAACACCATGCTGAAACCCTGGGAAAGGGAGAATCCCTTCGTCCCATGTCAGCCATTGGAGGATAGAACGCTTTATGGAGTGTCCGAATTGTCATGGTGAGTTGCCGTCTCGGCAGTGCCCCGAGTGCGGTGAAGAGATTCCCCTTTTTGGCAAGTTCTGCTGTTTTTGCGGATCAACGCTTCCGGATCTCGATTTGGCTGAAAAACCTGCGGATGATCTGGGCAATTTCTCTGACCGCGTTCTTTGCAGTGACGGCGCTTGCATCGGCGTGATTAATGAACACGGCGTTTGCAGTGTATGCGGAAAGCCTTACACAGGAGAGGCGGAGTAACTATAAAATCGCGGAGCGATTTTATTTATGTATGAACTGAAAGTCATCACCCACTTCTCTGCTGCCCACCAGCTTCGTGACTTCCAGGGCGCCTGTGAGGACTTACATGGACACAACTGGAAGATCGAGGTCTATGTTACGTCTGATGGCCTAAACGAGGCAGGCGTGGTCATCGATTTCAGAATACTCAAGAAAGACGTGGAGGGTATTCTGGAGACTTTGGACCACAAATTCCTGAACGATGTTGAGCCTTTTAAAACCCTGAACCCGTCATCGGAAAACATTGCAAGGTATGTGGCGAAGCAGTTAGCCGCGTTGGTGCAAGACAAAGGAGTCAGGGTAAGCCGGGTCACTGCATGGGAGTCTGAGACCGCCTGCGCTACATATTATCCTTGACGGCTTCGCAAATCGAAGATACCCGCTCCGCTATTCCAGGCTGTCCTTGAAGGTCTGCCAGCTAATCAACATGTCAGCCATTCCATGATAAACAGAACGGGTCTCTGGGCTTACGCACCCGAGTCTCTTAATCGCCTTCTCTGCACGCCTCTTGAGGCCCTCTATTTTCTCATCAGCCTTCCCGATCTCGTCACTCACATCTGTTCCGCTGTCAAGCTTGCTTTTGAGAAATTCCGGCCATGCCTTGGCATCTGAAAGTTCCTTCAAGAGCTGGCTCGTGGTATCATCTGTGGAGATCATATAACATTCGATAGTCCAAATTGAAGATATAGTCAAATTCCTTTTGGGAACGCAACTTCTCGACAAGGCAGGGCAGCTTTGGGGAAAATCCCCCTAAATCTCCCCTGGCCCAGACCGGGTTTTTCTCGCGTGGGCATGGTCCACTTCTGTCGCTCCAGGGCGGGCAGGGCGGGCCTTTTTCAGAGGGGGAAGATAATGGTCGAAACGTTATTGATAGAGAAAACTTCTGACACTATTCTGAAAAATGGTGGTATTTTTTTACCATTTGTTGACCTTCTTTACCTACGTTCGTTAGCTTACATACTTTAGGCAATACTCCTTAACCATTTGTAACAATTAAGAAGTCAAATTAAAAGTTCTCTCACTACGGGTTTGGCACGATTTTTTCAATTGACAGATAAACGCACGGCCCCTATTATTATATGAAAATATGCTCCACGGGCCGCGAGGGAGGTCCATATGTGCAAATGTTGTTCAAGCGGAAAACATGCCAGCAAGTACAAACAGTTTGAGTTTCTCCGGGGCCATACCCACAGCCATGAAGGCGTGACCCATGATCATGATCATGACCACGAACATCACCATCACCACCATGAACATCATCACCACAGCGATTCGAAAAATTCCGGGGTGGTGAGCGCCCATGTTCATGGCGAAGAACAAGAATTGGACAAAGAATAAGCTCAACGACTGAAGTCGACATCTTAGGTTCGTCAATCAGAGGTCCCGCACCCAATCTAACAATCAGGGCCATGAAGGCTACTGCGGAGACATATAGCCTGTATTCATGGCTTTTTTCATTGGATGAGCCTACGATCAGGGGGTGATACTATGTGTGAGGCCAATGCATATCTGCTAAAGGACGGCAAGGAAAAGCTCTTTCTGGAGGCGCTTGACACCGTTGAACCTGATAACGACAAGCTCAGGCTCACCACCATATTCGGTGAACAGAAATTCATTAAGGGCAAAATCAGTCGTCTTGCACTTGTGGATCACAAAGTCATAATTGAGGAAACAAGGGAATAGGTGGCGGTTTTCTGTCCCCCTCTTTCAGAAAAGCAGTCTCAGATGTCGAAACCGGTTTTACTCAATCGTTTCTCACGGTGATCCTTGATAGCCCCTTCAATTGGCTCCTTTTAAGACAGGAGCTTGGATAGATTGTCCCTGGCAAATTCTATTGTTGGGTCAAGCTCCAAGGCTAGTTCATAATAGTGAATAGCCCGGTCTTTTTTGTCCATGTCCCGATAATTGGAAGCGATATTGGCATAATCAATGGCAGAGGTGGGGTCTATGCGCAGCGCTTCCCGAAAGCACTCTATGGCCTTTTCGTGTTCTTTCAGTTTGAAGTGACAAAAGCCCATGAGATTGTGGATATCCGTCCTCTCGCTATCGTAATCCTTTGCTTTTTCCAGTACTGTAATGGCCTGTCGGTATTGATTCATATCTCTTAAGGAAATCCCCATATAGGAATAGATACTTGCAATGTCTTCCTTTTTCGGATTGAGTTCCAGGGCCTCCTCAAAATGCTTTAGGGCCTCGCAGGGCTTACTCATCGAAAGATGGCATGATCCCAAATAGAACTTGATGTAGTATTTTCCGGGAATCAGGGCTTCCGCCCTTTGCAGTTCGGTGATTGCTCTTTCGGGGTCGCCGCATTCTGCAATAAGCTTGGTTGAAAACATACCCACACTCGTTCCTGCGGCCCGCTCACGAAAATGAGCCCCTGGCACGATGGTATAAAAGGCTGGGATTTCAAGCTCAGGATGGGTCACATCGAGGACAATGACCTCCATGCCGATTCGGGACAAGGCAGCAATACAGTTTTCCACCTCCACCCTTATGTTGTCATGGGAAAGGTCCGGCAGTTTTGTGATATCTATCTCCCTGTCAGGGTGGACGACGAAGTCGGCTTCCGCAAGGGTTCTTAACTTGGGGAGACCACTGGCTACATAGTTGGAGCACGTATTGAAGTCACCGGCAAGCTGGGCCACTTCTGTTAAGGCACGATTTAATGCTTTCTGGGGGTTGGGTGTTGTGCCTGCCGTCCAGACGATTTCGCTTCTTTCGGGAAAGGTCGAAGGGTCGTAGGCAAGCACCCCCACACTGGGAATGCCGGTATCGAGGGAAAAATCAGAGATGAACAACCTGACCCCGATTTTTTCATACTTTGCAATCATCTCAAAAACCACAGGATCGGTTATTGAGTTCATGCTAATGGCGGGTGTCGTGATCGTGTTGCGGCTCAGGATGGAGGAGACATGCCTTTCGACAATCTCGCATATGCCCTGGCTGAGCGCTTCTTCCACACAGTTGCCGGCTGATGGCCCATTGTATTCGTTAATGGCAAAAAACCAGTCAAAAGGGATAAGTACTTCTTCTTGTCTCGTCAGGTTGTAGCCCCATGTCCATTTCAAAGGGAGCCTTGAAAAAACCTCTTGCGCCTTGTCAAGGTCATCAGAACTGTCATGGACAGAAAGGGCAATGACCTCAAATGGGACGGCATGGTTTTTCAGATTTCGGTATTCTTCAACAAAGAAGTTTTTCGGGTTTCTGGAAAAACTGAAAAAACTGAATCTCTCAGCCAGTTCCATGACCGCACTTGCCTCTGACTGCTCCGGGGTGCCCCCTTTTCCCATCTGTTTCTTTGTGCCTATGATCTCAAAGGCATCTTTTCCGCATATGCTGAAATAGACAGGGATGCCCAGTCGCCCGTTATCGATTCTCATCGTGCTTTCGAGAATATCCAGATTTATCCCTTTGAGTTTTTCCTTAAACCTTCGCACCGTCTCCTCAGGTGTAAGGACTTTATCCAAATCCAAGGTAAAACGCTTGAAAGCGTCTTTCAGGATCACCTTACCTGCCATCTGTATTCTCCCCCTTGCCCATGGTCTCAAGCACCCTGTTCATGCTGCCGGATTCATAACCTTCCAGGTCAACAGCAATATGGGAAAAACCGATTTCTCTGAATTTGTGTACAATCGCTTTCCTCAAGTCATCCTCCATTACCATTTTCAGTCCGCGTCTTTCCACCTCTATCCTTGCCACTGTCCCGTGATGCCTTACCCTGCACTGTTTGATACCCTTGTCAAAGAGAAACGCTTCAGCCTGGTCAATCATCTTCAGCTTGTCAACAGTAATCGGGCTGCCATACGGTATTCTGGAAGCCAGGCAGGCCATGGTCGGCTTATCCCATGTTCGAAGCCCTATCTCTTTTGAGAGGAGCCGTATATCCTGCTTGTTCAAACCGGCATCCACCAGGGGGGCTATAACTCCTATTTCATTGGCAGCCCGAAACCCGGGGCGATAATCCTTTAGATCGTCCACGTTAGCTCCGTGGGCCACATGTTTTATTTTTCTTTCCCTGGCCATTTTGTGAAGCTTCTGAAAAAGAGACCTTTTGCAATGGTAGCATCTGTCCGGTCCGTTGGATAAGAAGTGAGGAAGGCCTATTTCTTCAGACGGGAAAACGATGTGATCAATCCCTCTTGCCTGAGCGAATTCCACGGCCACATCCTTTTCCCGCGCCGGAAATATCTCGGAAATCGCCGTTGCCGCCACCGCCCCGGCCCCAAGGGTTTGATGGGCTACAGCCAAGAGGAAAGAGCTATCCACCCCCCCGGAAAAGGCAACCAGCAAAGAGCCGGCATCCCGGAGCAGATGAATCAGGCACTCCTGTTTGGCTCTTGCATGGTTCATATCCGTTCTATACAAATCCATGATAAGGATTATAACCCAACCCAAGCCAACATTCTATTGCAAAAAGCTTAAGCCTGTCCTAACCTGAAGTGTATATTGTGACTCGCAATTCATTGGAACAAAGAATCCCGGTAGGTTCTATAGTCTCGTGGAGCCCTTAACCATCATCGGTGAGGTAAGGATACCATGGCAAGACCTCTTACATTGGGCAAAATTGTTGATTTCATTACTGGGCAGACAATCGTCGATACCCTTGACGAACGAGAAAGACAGAAAATCGCCAGGTTTCTGGTGGAGGACAAAGGCTATTTGAAAGATGACATCGAAGTGCGGAGGCAAATAGAGCTGACTTTGGACCGCGACAGGGCTACTTGCATGGTCGATTTTGTCATCAGGGTAGCCGGAAAGGCCTTTGCCATAATTGTTTTTGGGCCTGGTTCCCTGGTGAGTCGTGAACGCCCGGCACTGGCTGTGGCAAGGCTTATCGAAAGTTATGCCGTTCCTTTTGCGATAGTCACTAACGGAAAGGAGGCAGAAGTGCTGGAAACAGAATCCGGCAAGGTCCTTGCCGAAGGGCTTGAAGCCATCCCGTCAAGGCAGGAAGCCCTGGCAAAGATGAGTGCCTTTGCCTTTGAGAAGGTCCCAGAAGAGCGTTTGGAAAAGGAAAAGAGAATCCTCTTTGCATTTGATGTGCTGGCAAGACGGGAATGCGCCTGCGGTCTGTGACGGAGGAACACATGGAAATCGTATCTGATATCCCCAGTGCAGAAGACTGCACGACACTGATTTTCGAATGCAGCGGCCATCAGGTTGAGGCAAAAACGGCAGGAGAGCTTTGGCCGAAGATTTTGCAACATAAATGGGTCCTGTCCGAAAAGCTGGGCCGGGATGTTGGAACCAAGGTCGCCTGTGTAGATTTTATCGAGAACCTTGAGCCCATGCATCGGGAGCTTCACGACGCAGAAAGGATTCAGCTTCTCAAGGGATTCGGAGCCCAGATGATCGATCAATCGGTCTGGGAGACCATTTCTGAATCCCAGCCTCCCAAACAGATCGTGAATAGGAGAATAATACTTCCGCTAACGGCGTTGGAACTCGCGCGGAAGCACGCAGTCATTCCACCTCGGACCATCATTTTTTTCGGCCCCCCTGGTACGGGCAAGACCCACTTTGTCCGGGCCATCGCAGGCATACTTCAGTGGTGGTACATTGAAGTCAGCCCCAGCAACCTGATGGCAGAGGGGGAAGATCGCCTCGGAGCCAACCTGAAAAGGTTGATGGAGAAGGCCGCCAGTCTCGACGAGGTGGTCCTGTTTATCGACGAGTTTGAGGAAATCGCAGGGAGCCGGGATCACGCCTCCCGAGTCGACAAATCTATCACGAACGAGTTCCTTAAACAGGTTCCCCTGTTGAAGAGACGGCAAAGAAAAAACCTTTTGGTCTGCGCGACTAATTACATCCAGCAGCTCGATGCAGCCCTGTTACGACCAGGTCGTTTCGACTGCATCATTCCAGTGGGGGGGTTGGATGACCAGGGTCGTCGAACTATCTTTGAGCACTACCTGTCCAACACCAATCGGGGCGATGTGGATGTTGATAGAATTGTTTCAATGATCGCCCTTTTCACCCCGGCGGATATCGAGTATCTTTTTCAGAAAGTCAGACAATTTGCGTTTGAGAGAGAATATGTCAATGGAAAGGATTACCGTGTCACAACGGAGACGTTCCTGGAGATCATTGCTCAAGTTCCGCCAACACTCACTGATGCAATCATCGAAGAATTCGAAGAGGACTGTGTACGCTACACTCGATATTGATTCCTATTTCCATTTGAGATGGTAGCTTCTTCTTGCGACTTCTCTTTGCCAGAGCTGCTCTGCGAGACTTCCGGTTCAAATCCGTCTTTGGGTTTTAATGACAACAGAGGCTGAACTGTTACAATATTTATCTTTATCATTTTTTTAGTTTTTCCTTATCCTTATGGCCTCGGCATGGGCTGAAAGGCCCTCAATCTCCGCCAGTCGGATGATGTCGGGAGCATCTTTTCTCAGCGCCTTTTCAGCGTAGTAGATAACACTTGTCTTCTTGGTGAAATGACCCACAGAAAGGGCTGAGGCAAATCGTGCAGTTCCTGCTGTAGGGAGCACGTGGTTTGGTCCGGCTATGTAGTCTCCAACAGGCTCGGGTGTGCTAGACCCGAGAAAGACTGCGCCCGCATTTTGAACTAGGCCGAGGTACTGGAAGGGTTCTTCCACGTGGAGCTCAAGGTGCTCAGGGGCAATCTGATTGGCAAGGTCAAAGGCTGAGGCAAGATCGGGCGCTACCATCAGAGCGCCGTAGGCCTTTAGCGACGCTTCGGCAATGGTCCTTCGCGGAAGGTTCTTGAGTTGCTCTGTCACGGCATCAGACACGGCCAGGGCCAGTTTCCGGGAAGGCGTGAGGAGTATGGCAGAAGCAAGGGGGTCATGCTCGGCCTGGGATAATAGATCGGCTGCGATATAGGCTGCCTTTGCCTTTTCATCTGCTATCACGAGGACTTCGCTGGGGCCTGCAATCATGTCAATTCCCACCGTGCCGGAGACCAGGCTCTTGGCAAGGGTGACATAGATATTGCCTGGTCCGGCAATCACATCCACTTTCTTAATAGTCTCGGTGCCGTAAGCAAGCCCTGCAATTCCCCAGGCGCTTCCGGCCTTGTAGATGGTCTCCACTCCCACCTTATGTGCCGCTACAAGGAGATAGGGGTTGACTGTGCCGTTCTTGGTCGGAGGGGTAGTGATACAGATATTTTTCACCCCTGCAATCTTTGCAGGGATGCATCCCATGAGAACAGAGGAGACCAGCGGTGTCTCCCCCCCTCGCCCTCCAGGCACATACACACCTGCCGCACTTACCGGCCGAACAAGCTGGCCCAACACTGATCCGTTCTCATTTGCCGTAAACCAGGACTGTTCCACCTGGTGCCTGTGAAAGGCCTCGATCTGTCTTACAGCCTTGTTGAGGCTTTTGATGAACCCCTTGTCCACAAAACCACGGGCCGCCGCGATTTCGTCTTTTGACGCCTTCAGGGAACCTGCAGTGAGCCTGGGGGCATCAAAGCGGTTGATATAATTGATCAAGGCCTCGTCTTTGTTTTTGCGAACATTGGCGAGGATTCGCTTAACAAGTTGTACGTCCTTGGCCTTAAAACCAAGGTGCCGATTAACGATTGCATCCAGTCGCTTGTCGGCTGAAGCCGAGGGAAATTTGAGTATTTTCATAATGATTCCTTTTCTTTTGACAGCCGTTAGCAGCTTTGATACCTTTGAAACCAATTGTAAGGCTAGGTTATTTTAGGTAGTTAGCACCATGATGTCTTCAGGTCAATCCCCTAAATGGAGCCAGAGAATTAGCGGAAAGTTTGCCTAATATGAACATCTTTCTCATATATCCCTATCCTCTCTACGATCGAAGTGAAGCACACGAGGAAGATATTAGTGTGGTGCCGATAGGAATATATTACGTTGCCGCAGTCTTGAAGAAACATCGCCACGAGGTTGAAGTGCTTAATTGGCACAATATTCATAAAAACCCACAGAGAATAGTGGAGACTTTACTTGAAAAGAAGCCGGAAGTCATCGGCTTTTCAATTTTGAATGCAAATCGATGGGGCGGGATAGAGATTGCCCGAATAGCAAAGAAGATCAACCCAAAGGTGAAGATAGTTTTTGGCGGGATTGCCGCCACTTTTCTGTGGAAGCATTTCTTAGCCCATTTCCCGGAAATCGATTTTGTTGTGATCGGTGAAGGGGAATATGCTTTTCTGAATTTGGTCAAGTTGATTGAGAAAAGGAATTATAATAACCTTAAGGAGATAAAAGGGATAGCCTTCAGGGAAGGGGCCAGAATCAGAAAGACCAAAGCTGCTCCTTTCATACGGAATCTGGACGAGTTGCCGATTCCTGCAGAGTATTTTGATTATCAACATGTTGTCTCTTCGCGGGGGTGCCCCGGAAAATGCACTTTTTGCGGGAGCCCGAAGTTCTGGGGACACAAAGTGCGATTTCGCTCACCTGAAAATTTCGTACGTGAATTAAAACTGCTGCACAGCAAAGGAATCAGTTTTTTCTATTTTTCCGACGACACTTTTACCATCAACAAAAAGAGGGTTATTGAAATTTGCCAGAGGATCCTCGAAAAAGGCCTTAAGATCACCTGGTTTGCTATCTCGCGGGCTGACTATATCAACGAAGAGATTTTGTACTGGATGAGGAAGGCCGGTTGTATCCAGATCAGTTACGGTGTTGAGAGTGGTTCGGAAAAAATACGGGGCCTATTGGGCAAACCTCTAAGGACTGATCATATCAAACAGGCTTTTGCCCTAACGCATGGATACGGCATCCTGGCGCGAGCTTATTTCATATACGGATCTCCTGAGGAGACGTGGGAAACAATTCAGGAGACCCTCGACCTGATCAAGGAGATAAAGCCTTTTGTTTGCATATCTTATATCCTTGAGATCTATCCCGGGACCCAACTCTATTCGGATTTTCAAAAAAGGTTCAGCGTCACAGACGATACCTGGCTAAGAAAAATTGAAGGTATTTGCTATTTTGAATCAGATCCGGATCTGTCACAGGACCTCATTTTGGCTTTTGGCGAAAGGCTCAGACGAGAGATATATGCAAATCTGCACCTTTTTGCTGATTCTTTGGATCTTGTGGACAAAGAAGAGTTTTTTGAGATGCACGCTGACTTTTGCTCAAGGCTTGGGATGACTTTTAGTCACGGAGATTATTCCAAGATTGAAGCCATTAAAGGAAAGGAAAAGGCGGCTGAAAAGCTATTCAGGAAATCGTTAGACTATTTTCCTGATCACCGCGCCTACCTGGGGTTGGGCATTGTCAAGCAAAGTGAAGGGGAATTCATGGATGCGGTCAACATTCTCCTGGAAGGTGTAAGACATTTCCCGGGCAGCGAAGAACTGAATATTTGCCTGGGAATAAACTATATGAATTTGGGAGAATACGGGAAAGCCTTGGAGATTCTGCTCAAATTCAAAGACTCACCACAAGCGAGTTATCACATTGCAAGATGTCACAAGGCCCTGGGAGATCGCGAGAAGGAAACTGAGTTTTTGGAAAAAGAGACTAAAACGCCACAAGGAGAGGGCTGAGTACAACTGGTGGCTTTTACATCAAAAACCCAAAGATCGGCGGTTCTTTGAATACTGGAATGTTTCGCAGGACTTGACAAAAGCCGGAAGCTGTGTTTTTTTAGAAATTTTATAGATGTTAGAACTCCGGATTGAAAGATTGAAGGATACACCCAAAGGGGACATATTATGAAACGAACATATCAGCCAAGCACAATCAAAAGAGCTAGAACGCACGGATTCCGGAAAAGGATGTCCACAAAACAGGGACGAAGAATCATCAACCGTCGACGCGCCAGGGGAAGGAAACGTCTGGCCGTATGAGAGGGCAGAAGAGCTTGAGCGCTTTTTCCTTCAAGAAAACAGACAGGATCTTGAAAAGGCCTCACTTTGTGATGTTGTCTAAGTTCGGCAGAAAAATTCATAGAAATTGTTTTGTCGTCAATTGTTGCCGAAATAGCCTTGGAAAATCGCGCTTGGGAATCACGGTCAGCAAGAAGGTTGGGTGTGCAGTGACACGGAATCGCATCAAGCGCCTGGTGCGTGAGTATTTTCGTTTGAATTCAGTTCTGATCGGCAGAGCTTACGATATGAGTGTCATAGCAAGAAGAGGCGCTGCTGATCTGTCATCCCAGGAAATCAGCCAGACGCTGGAAACATTATTTTGTGAGATTTCAAAGGATTGTAGTAATGAAGCTGTTATTGTTGTCGCTCATTAAGACCTATCAATATGTCCTTTCGCCAGTCTTCACACCAGCATGTCGCTTCCATCCAACGTGTTCCGCATACGCGTACGAGGCTGTTGAACGCCACGGTGTTATGCGGGGCTCTTGGATGACCGTGAAAAGGATCTTGCGGTGCCACCCCTTTTGTCCCGGCGGGTTTGATCCTGTTCCATAGCTCTTCTGGCTACCTGGGCTATTGCCCGGTTGTCTTTTGGAATCTACTCAGATCAGGGGGAAACTAATCCATGTCAATGGAACTTCGAATGTTGTTGGCTATCGTTTTGTCGTTCTTGCTGTTCTTTGTTTATCAGGTGTTCTTTGCGAAGGAGGTTCCGGTACGCGAGCAGGAACCATCCAGAAAGGAAGAAACGGCAAAGCAACTCATCCCTGCAGAGGATGAGCGGGTACGGGTTTTGGGAGAAAAGCCTCCGGTTGAGGAAGGTGTCATCTCGAAGAAGCAGCGCCCCGGGCGGACGATTACCGTGTCGACAGGGCTCTATGTGGCAGAGCTTGTCGAACGCGGGGGATCATTCAAGGATTTTAGGCTTAGGAAGTACAAAGAAACCCTGGCGCCCGATGCCCCAATGAAGCAACTGATTCAATTGCCTGGTGACCAGGGATTTACACCGGTGGTTTCGTTCCAGGGTAAGGCTTTGGAGGGATTAGGGCATGCGGTTTTCGAGGCAACAAGCAATGCCGATGCCATAAATGCTGCTGAGGCAAGCAAGGACGTAAGCTTTACGTGGACATCTCGTGACGGCGTTACCATTCTCAAAACGTATTCTTTTATTCCAGACAGTTATGAAGTTGGGTTGGAGGTTAAGGTCCGAAATCTTGCGTCAAGACCCATTGAGGACAAGCTGAGCCTTTCTTTGCGAAACAACCTCAAGGAGATAGGGGCTTCCAGGTATACCTTTTCGGGTCCGGCCGCCTTGATCAACGGAGAACTTGAGGAAATCAAGACTAAGAAGATCGCCAGTGAAGGCTCGTACTCTGGCCGCATAGCATGGGTCGCTTGCGAGGACCAGTATTTTGTGTCGGCAATCATGCCCCAGGATGTTTCAGAAGCGAACATGAGGCTATCCCTGGCATCAGATGAAATCCTTGAGACCACCTACGTGGATCCTGCAGGACCTGTGGCGTCGCAGACCGAAAGAACCTACCGGTATAAGCTCTACTTCGGTCCTAAGAGCCTTGAAGCCCTGGACCGTGTAGGATCAGAACTTGGCAAAATTCTCGATTTCGGGTTTTTTGACATAATCGCCAAACCATTGCTCCATGCCATGAATTACATGCATCGCTTAATACCCAGCTACGGGATCGCCATTATTATCATAACCATTATTGTCAAGCTCCTCTTCTGGCCGTTAAGCAACAAGAGCTACAAATCCATGAGCCAGATGAAGAGGTTACAGCCCAAAATGAAAGAGATCCGGGCCAAGTACAAAGATGATAAGAAGATGATGAACCAGGAATTGATGAACCTCTACAAGGTCTATAAGGTAAACCCATTGGGTGGGTGCTTGCCAATGATTTTCCAGATACCGGTATTCTTTGCATTTTACAAAATGTTGTACCAGGCTATTGAGCTAAGGCACGCCCCGTTCTTTCTGTGGATAAACGATTTGTCGGCGCCCGATCGCTTGTTTGATTTTGGTTTCAAAATACCGATGATGGCCCCACCCTACGGGATACCGGTCTTGACTATTATTATGGGGGCTTCCATGTTTTTGCAGCAGAAGATGTCCCCGCCGCCGGGGGACCCAACGCAGGCCAAGATGATGATGTTTATGCCGATCTTTTTTACGTTCATATTCATAAACTTTCCATCAGGGCTTGTCTTGTACTGGCTGGTAAACAACATTCTCTCAATGGCTCAGCAGTATTATGTCACCAAGAAAATGGCTTGATAACGGAGGGCTTTATGGAGTCTGAATATGAGTTTGAGGGCAAGACCAAAGAAGAAGCTGTAAGAAAGGCATGTGAAAAACTGGGGCTCCCGGAGGATCAACTTGAAATAGATGTGATTTCTTATGGTTCTACCGGAATATTCGGGCTGGTTGGTGTAAAAAAGGCGAGAATAAAGGTTGTCGTGCCCCAAGAGGCACATGTCGAAATCGAAGAACCGTCAAGAGCACAGGAGCATGTCGAGGAACGCTCAAGAGCGGAAGAGTATGTCGAGGAACCGTCGCGAGCTGAGGAGCACGTGGACGTGGCTGAGGTGGCGAGGAACACCCTGGAGAAAATCGTTTCATTCATAGTTGAGGATGCCACTGTCACGGTAGAGGCTAATGCTGAGAGAATGAAGCTGACTGTGGAAGGAGGCAATTCGGCAATCCTTATCGGAAAACACGGCAGGACCCTCGACGCTCTGCAGTACATTGTTCAAAAGGTTGTGCATAAGGAGAAGAAAACCAGAATGCGTATCTCCGTCGATGTGGAAGGGTATCGCGACAGGAGAAAGACATCATTGACACAGCTCGCTTTGCGTTTGGGGGAAAAGGTCAAGCGGTCTGGAAAACCCGCCACCATCAACCCAATGAATGCCTACGACAGAAGAATTGTCCATGTTGCCCTAAAAGACGAGACCGAGATTCGGACCCAGAGTATGGGTACAGGATTACTCAGAAAGCTGGTCATCTACCCGCAGAGAAAGCAGAGACAACGCCCATCAGCGTAGTTTATTCGCCTTCGCCGGAATACCCTGCAGCGCACCGTCGCCCAAGCTATGGCGCGTCGGCGACTTGCTGCGGGGATGACACGCGGCGCAAGCGCCTGCGCTGCGCGAAGGCAAGGCGAACTACGGCGAAATTCCGCTTTGATACCTTGCAGCCTGCTGCAGGGAGCTTCATTGGGTTCTGAAAAACCCCGTCCTCCGGGCGGGGTCGCCGGCTTCGCCAGCCTACTCCGCCGAAGTGGCAACGGCTACGAAGGCCGGGAAGCAGCCTTGGCTACGAGCTCAAAGAGTCAATTGGCTCTGCCTTGATGGTATGTCCCGGAGTAATGGAGTATTGGAATTCCAAGAAGCCAAATCCACTCTGGGGATAACCAAAACCAGGGCATCTGTGCCCGGATTTTTGCTACTGGTGAACTCCGTGAAAAATCATGTAATCTCATGGATGTCGATACCATAGCTGCCGTTGCGACACCTCCCGGCACCGGTGGGATCGGTATCGTCAAGATTTCCGGACCAAGGGCCACATCCTTGGTCCTTCCCCTCCTTCGGCCACGCAGAGATCCTTCGCGCCTGAAATCTCACCACCTGTACCACGGGTACGTCATTGATCCAGAGACCGAAAAAGCGGTCGATGAAGTGCTCTACACCGTTATGAAGGCCCCCCGCACATACACCAGGGAGGACGTGGTGGAAATCCAGGCCCATGGGAGCAGGTACGGACTCTATTCAATCCTGGAGTTGGTGTTAAAGCAAGGAATCCGTATGGCAGAACCAGGGGAGTTTACCAAACGCGCCTTCCTGAATGGTCGCATTGATCTGACAGAGGCCGAGGCGGTAGTTGAGTTAATCTCCGCGCAAACCAAGGAGGGTGTTGATTTGGCTTCCCGGCAGTTGAAGGGCCATCTGCACGGGGCCATAGAAGCGATTCAGAAGCCCATCGAGACCATGCTGGTAGAAGTCGAGGCGGCCATTGATTTTCCAGAGGACTTGGAAGAGATCATCCAGCCAGAGGCTTTTGCCCGAAGGACGGATCAGGAGGTGATAGGTCCCCTGGAGGAACTCCTGGCTCATTACGAGGAGGGACATGTCTACCGGGAGGGGATTTCGGCCATCATAATTGGACGTCCCAATGTTGGAAAGTCGAGCTTGATGAATCGACTTCTTAAAAAAGAACGTTCGATTGTCACGACCACTCCGGGAACCACGCGTGATTTTATCGAAGAGACGGTCAACATCAAAGGTATCCCCTTGAGACTCATAGACACGGCAGGTCTTCACCATACGGATGATGCCCTTGAAGCCATGGGGATCCGGTTCACAAGAGAGCGACTGGACGAAGCGGATATTGTGCTTTTTATGGTGGATTGCAGTGTGGCAGTGACCCCAGAAGATCTAAAGATCCATCAACTGGTCAAGGACCGCAAGGCTATTTTGGTGGTCAACAAAACCGACCTAAAACCTCACAGGCCCGTACCGGAGATAATCAAACAGTTTCCTGGACTCCCGCAGGTTGAGGTATCGGCCTTGTACAATGAGGGGCTTGAAGAATTGAAGACTGCTGTTTTTTCGGTCGTGATGAAACAAAGACGGCCTCCTGAGCTTCCCCGTATCGTTCCGAATCTTCGCCACAAGCTGGCTATTGAGAAGGCATTGACCGCCTCAAAGACTGCCGCAGGTGGTTTTAGAAGCGGACAACCTGCCGAGATTGTGGCTATCGACCTAAAAGAGGCGCTTGACGCCCTTGGTGAAGTCATCGGCATGACCACCACAGAGGACATCTTGGATCAGATCTTCAATAGATTTTGCATAGGTAAGTGATCAAAAGGCATCAAATCGCTTTGCGATTTGATGCTAGGAAAAAGATTTCCCTTTTTTCGTCTCACATGTGGTATTTATTGGGCTCAGGTGGTATTTTTTTTCTCAAGATGTAACCTAAGTTACCCAATTGCTCGGGTCCACTAGTCAGGCCTGACCATCCTAACTAGCTGAAGACACAAGATATAATTCAATGAAGTGGTAACTGGCACTAAGGTTGCTAGTTGTGAAGGTGAACATCGCATGTGAGGCTATTCTGAAGGAAGGGAGGAGGAAAGCCATATGACGAGTGAAATAATCAAATTTACGGAAAAAACCATTACCTTATGTGCCGATTCTCCAAAGAGTGTGGGAACGGAAATAGACCTTTTGGTAAAACTGCCTGAAGGTATGATTCTAAGATCTTTTCCTCTTGAAGGGACCATTACCAGTTGTGAGTTGGTAAGCAATAACGGATCAAGTTGTTATGTGCTGGAAATGAAGATTGGCGACGTCTCACCGCTGAACGAAAAGATACTGGAGGCCTATAAGGACTACCTTGAAAGAAAAGAGATACTAGATGAAATAAAAATAGATTTTGTAGCCTTAAAGGAAGTCTTTGAAGGTTTTGCAGAAAAACTCCGACAACTGCGAATGGCCGCAGAAGAGGCGAGGAACAATGTAAAAGGAACATTAGAGCTCCTGAGGAGAACCAGCGGAGGGAAAACCACTATCCACTAGTGCCCCGTCCAGAAAACTCTGCACCCTGAAATGGCAAAACGAAATACCTCACAAGTTCACAACTTGACATCCTTGTGACCTTCCCACTTTAACATACCGAGCCACCCGCTGATTTTGGCGACCTTTCTTGGATACGTTTTTTGCGAATCATCCTTGACAAACTGTTCTTTTGGGACTATTTTAGACTTCAAAACGATATTAGTTTAAATATACAGATTCAAAAGGAGAGGGGATGAAAGAGGAAAAGGTGGAATCAATACTCGATACTGCCAAGAAGATGTTTGGCCGGTATGGTCTTCAGAAAACCACCTTGGACGAAATAGCGCGCATGGCCCGGGTTGCCAAGGCGACCATATACAACTACTTCGGGAGTAAAGATCAGGTCTATCTAGAGGTGCTTCGCCGGGAAATTGATGATGTGATCAAGAAAGAGTCAGCCTCTGTTGACAAGGTGGTATCCCCTGCGGACAAACTCCGGACCCTTGCACGAGCAAAGTTCCGTCACATGAAGGAGGCGATCAACATCCTCAATCTCGACAGGGAAGGGATCGATAGGCTGTTGCCGAAAACCGCGGCAATACGCGATAGCCTTTTTGAAAGGGAAGTTGAAATTATTCACTCTATTCTCAATCGTGGTGTAAAAGAAGGAGTTTTTAGAGTCAGAGACGTTTTGTTGGCAGCCCAGGCCATTGGTTACGCCATGAAGGGGTTTGAGTTAAACTGGCTGGTACTGGAGAGCGACAAACAGATAGAAGATTATTTGGACGGGCTAAACGAGATCATCTTCAAGGGGATACTGGTTGAAAGACCAGTAGAATGACTGTGTTTGACGATTTCGTTAGCCCGTTGCTCTTTTTTCGGTTCTCGATTTCAGGATTATTGTTCCGTCTGGGTGTTGTCCGGACGGACTTAATCGGCCAACCGGCTCAACCATTAGAAAGGAGGTACAAACCATGTCAGAACATCAGGTGAAAAATCGCATACTTGAGGAGTTGAAGAAGGCAAAAGAAACCGGGCAGATCACCACAGAAAAGGTGCGCGAGATTGTGAAAGAAGCGGTGTCGGCTGCTGTGGCCAAAACGAAGGGTGAGGAGCTTCGTCCTGTAGTTAAGGATGCTGTAGCTGCTGCTGTGGATGGTTTGAAGGATGCCGGAGCGGATGCAAAAGAGACCGTGGAAGGGGTTGTAGAAGGCGCCATTGCCGGTACTCGCAGCCACGGGGATCAGGCGATTGAGGCCACCAGGGAGGAACTCCGGAAACTCGAGAAACGAATCGAGGATGAGAAGCACAGTTTGGCACAACGTGTCAGGGAAGGCCTGGAAGGGGCAAAAGAGGCAGGTGCCACCCTCTCCGACGAGGTTAAGGAACGGGTGGAATCCGCTGTAACCGATGTCAAACTGAAAAGCACGGAACTACTAGGTTTGACCGAACAGACTGTCAAAGAAGCAGTCAAGCAGGCTATTGAGTCCGCCAAAGATGTAAAAGAAACCGTGGTACACATTACCAGCGATGCCACTGAAAAGGCCCTAAAAGAAGGCCACGTGACCGCCGACAGGGTGAAGAAAATCGCCGACAAGGTCATGTCCGGTGCAGTGGAGGCCGCCGAGGAAGCCGGCAAGGCGGTTAAGGACGTTTCCGTTGGCGCTTTTGAGGGGGTTCAGAAAGGGATCGCATCAGGAGTAGAATCTGCAGGGGATAAGGTAAAGGCATTTGTCCGCGAGGATATTGCTAGGACAAAGAAAGACTTTGAGGCAATCGAGGACCTTTTCATAGAGGCTACCCGCAAAGTGGCAAGTCGTTCCGGAGAAGTGGCAAGGGGTGCGTTAAATGACCTTGCCGATCGGGCCAAGAAAACAACCTCTGTCTTGAGAGAAAAGACTCGCCATGCTGCGGGAGCCGTTGCTGAAAGAGTGAAGCAAGCCGGGAAAGATACGGCCAGAGCGACTGCGGAAGCTGCCGGCCAGGCGGCCAATGTCATGGCCGAAGAGGCCAAAGAACTCGGGAAAAGGTCCGTGGATATGGCCAAAGGGGCCATCTTGGGGCTGTGGAAAGGGGCAAAGGATGCCTTAGAGAAGCGGAGGAGCAAGGAGGAGTAAATGGTAAGGGCTACACCTCCATTGGGACAAACTATATGACAAAAAATACGAAGACCACTAGAAAGCCAAGGATAGGTTTGGCGTTGGGAAGTGGAGCAAATCAACAAGTTGTTAGAAAAATGATGTAGCCTCTGTTTAGGGAGGAAAACCGGCCAACATTGGATGCCCTGGCCGCAGGGTCGGAGGAAAAAGAAGTCCTGTTCGGAGAAGAGGTAAGTGCAATTGTTGAGAAGTCTTCAACCTAAAATCAGTTGGCTCGCGACTATTGAAAGCAGGGCAACCATTTTTGATTTCATCAAAAAAGCCATGTTGACAGGGGTGGGGCTGTCCGCTATGAGTAAAAACAAGGGCAAGGAACTGATCAGGAGGTGAGGCACATCGTTGAACGGGAGCTTGGTGGAGGACCTGAGGACATGTTTCAGTGGCAAAATAGAATAGATCAATGCCAATGGAAGGAGATGGACAGAATGAGAAAGATAATAGTCATACTCGTATTACCATTGTTGCTTACCGTGTTTTTTCCAGATGTATCATTTTCAGAAAGTGAGATAACAAGAGGTTTGAACGATCCGGATAGATTACAGATACAACATATCAAAAATGAATTAAGGCACAGCATAAAAACCTTGTCCGGCATAAAGGAGGACCTAAGGCCAATATATACTGCTATGGGGGCCCATGAATCTAAGGAGCGCTTCTTTGTAATGCATTGCCGTGAGAACATTGAAAACATAGAGAGAATATACGCCTATCTTGAGAATGAACTGGAAGGTGTCTTGACGACAAGAGAAAACAGGATATCGTATTATCGTTATCTAAAGGAATATGAAGTTGAACAGATGAAAGGGCTTGCAAATTCATATCTTGACAGTTTGCGGAGAGACTCCACTCAGATATCCGGCAAGGCAGCTTTACGGCTCATTGATCAAGCAACACAAACCATAAGCTCATCATCAGAGTTAATAGATAAGGCTATTGAAATCGTGCAAAAACATGGCGAACGGAAACATGGCGAACACACGCACGTAGAAACATAAAGAAAAGGTTGCAAAAAAAGATGCGTCCTGAAATGTCTGGCCCGTTTTTGTGTCATCCAGGAACAACTCATTGAAGGGGAGAGAACGATGTTTGATTCGCTTAAGAAGACCATGCTGACAGGGGTAGGGTTGGCCGGTTTGGCCAAGGACAAGATCGAAAAATTGGCCAGGGAGCTGGCAAAAAAGGGAAAGCTTTCGGAAGAAGAGGGGAAGAAAATAGTCGATGACCTTTCGAAGAAATCAGAGAAGGCGAAGAAGGATCTGGAGGCGCAGATAGAAAAGGTAGTAAAGAATACCATGAAGAAGATGAATCTTGCCACCAGAGAAGATATCCTCAAGCTCACGGAACGTATAAAGAAACTTGATCAGGCCTTGAAAGAGAAAGGCTCGCAGGACTAGATGCTAAGTATCAGAAAAATAGGGCTGATACGTCGTGGTTATCGCCATTTGAACCGTTACCGGCAGATTCTTGCTGTCTTTTTCAAGTACGGCTTCGGGGATCTTGTTGAAGTGCTCAAGATCGAGCAATATCTGGAAGTCGGTCTTCAGATGATCTCCAGGAAGAGGCGGGAGCAGGTGGAAAGACTCACCAGGTCTGAGAGAGTTCGAATGGCAATGGAAGAACTCGGGCCCACGTTTGTCAAGCTGGGCCAAATTCTATCCACCCGGCCGGACCTGATTCCAGTAGAGTTCGTTCGGGAATTCTCAAAGCTCCAGGACCATGTTCCCGCCTTTGCGTATGAGGAGGTGAAGCAGATCGTTGAAGGGGAGCTTGGTGGAGCAATTGAAGACGTGTTTGAGGCGTTTGAAGAGACGCCGCTGGCGGCAGCCTCCATCGGCCAGGTTCACAGGGCCCGGTTGAAGGATGGCGAAGACGTTGTGGTCAAGGTTCAGCGGCCCGCTATCCGCAAGACCATTGAGGTCGATCTGGAGATCATGCTTCATCTGGCCTCGCTCATGGAGCGACATGTTGAGGAAGGAGAGTTTCACCGTCCCACCGGTATTGTGGACGAATTTGCCCGCGCCATCGAAAAGGAGATCGATTACACGATTGAGGCCTCTCACATAGAGCGCTTTGCCAGGCAGTTTCAAGACGATATGTCCGTCTATGTCCCGAAGGTCTTTCGTGAAGCTAGCACAGGACGAGTGCTTACCATGGAGTATGTTGACGGCATCAAGGCCTCGGAGGTTGATCGCATAGACCAAGAGGGATTGGATCGAAAGATCCTTACGGCCCGTGGCGCTGACTTGATTCTTAAACAGATATTCGATTACGGCTTTTTCCATGCCGACCCGCATCCGGGAAACATCTTTTTCCTCCCTGACAATGTGATCTGTTATCTGGATTACGGAATGATGGGACGCATTGACCGGCAGACCCGGGAGAATTTTGCCGATCTTGTTTACGGTTTTGCCCGCCGTGACGAATCCAAAACCACGCATGCACTTCTCAAACTTGCCCAGTATGATGAGGAACCGGATCTGCCCAGCCTGGAAAGAGATGTGGCTGATTTCATGGGGCAACACCTCTACAAACCCTTAAAGGATTTGGAGATGGGAAAGCTCCTTCAGCAACTTCTGGAACTGATTGCCCACCATCGCCTACACATCCCGCAGAACCTGTTTCTCATGCTGAAAGCATTAACCACTGTGGAAGGAGTTGGCCTGTCACTCGATCCTGATTTTGATATGATGCAAAGGACTACCCCGTTTATCAAGCATGTCAGGACAGCGCGGATGCATCCCAAACGGCTTGCGGGCGACATGCTCGAATCCGGCGCAGACTTCTTGCGCCTTCTGCAGGTGATTCCGGGTGAGCTTCGTGAGATCATGAAGCAGTTGAAGCAGGGCAAGGCCAAGATCGAATTTCAGCACCGGGGGCTTGAACCGATGCTCACAACCCACGATCAGATCAGCAATCGGATTGCATTTTCTATAATCATTGCAGCCCTTCTTATCGGTTCGTCCCTGATCGTTCTTTCCAAAACGCCCCCATTCATGTTCGGCATCCCGGTCTTCGGCATCCTCGGTTTTGTGGGCGCCGCCGTGATGGGCATGTGGCTTCTCATAGCTATATTAAAAAAGGGGAGGCTCTAGCGGGAACCGGACTCTCAAGCCCTTGTCATTATCATCTCATAAACTCTAACATCCCTCATGTTCTCCTATGATAACGTGTGGGGCTTCTTCGGCCTGAGCTGGGGCTTCCGTTGTCAGGGGCGTTTCTCTGGTGGTCTCTTCAGGGAGTGTAGTTTTAGCGGGCTCTTTGATCACTGCTTCGTCAGGGTTTGCGATCAGCAATATAAGGCCCAAGGAGCACCAGGATGGTTGAACCGGCCAGCTTGAATCGTCTTTTGGGCGCCCCCTCTGGTTTGTGAGTCTGGAAGCGTTGTTCAGTTTTTTCTCCCAGCCAGAAGGCCCCTACGACCATGAGACATACAAGAAAGGCGATAATGCCGGAATGGAGCTTCAGCACCTGCGGAAGGCGGAGTGTGCCCATATCTCCTGACATGTAAAACCTCTTAAGCACAGGGAATATTTCAGCAAATATGAAAACGCCAGACATCATCCCGACCATAAAGACAAGGCCATCAAGCTTACCCGACACCGCTCCCACCATGGAGGTGCCGGGGCAATACCCTCCTATGACAAATATCTTTTTTCCTCAAGAATTGCACCCGCTGGAACTAGACGGTGGATTTGTGCATGGCCCCCGGCATTGACCTCCCGGAGCGTTTCATATATGTTTATATATGTCGGTTTCGTAAAAGGTCAATTTTGTTCGCTCACAAAAAAACTTCCAACGAACTTAAACATCAAGTTCGTTGCCGACAGGACGCCGCGAAGCGGCATAAACCAACTTTTTACGAATTCATCATATGTAAACGTCACACAAAGCAATGAGAATAGGTGTATGGCAGCAAAGAACAAGCTCGTTCTTGAAAATTTCACGAGTGTTACCGATCACATTGACATGGCACTTGAGAGAATCAACACGATATGTAGATCATCGGACCTCTCTGAGGAACAGAAGTCTGAGGCGGCAAGGCTCGGGCGTTCGCTCCATCAAACGGGTGATGACATAGATCACTTTTGCATGACTTTGGAATCACCGCCCTATAACCTTAAAGAGAAATTACAAGAATTTTACAGGCATTAGGCCACACCGTTGATGAATGTATTAGGCTTTTACGTGATAACAAGTTCGCTCGCGACATAACAAACTTCAGGGGGAAATCCCCATGGCATTCAAAAGGGCTCTGTGCATTGTACAAAACATACATCTGCATGGGGCCTGTTTTGTCTTACAGGAGTTTTGCAAGTGGCAGAAAGAATAGGCGTTTATGTATGTGAGTGTGGTCCGAACATAAAGGACGCCATGGATCTGGATGAGGTTGTGAAATTCATCCGAGGCCTTGAAAATGTGGTTCTAACTAAAGCTTTTGGACTTTTGTGTGCTCAAAAAGGTCAAGCGCTTATTGGAAAAAACATTAAAGACCACGACCTCACGAGGGTGGTGATTGCGGCCTGTTCGCCAAAAGAGCATGAAAATACCTTTAAGCAATGTCTGGAGAAGGCCGGCCTGAACCCCTTTCTTTTACAGATCGCCAATATTAGAGAGCAATGCGCCTGGGTCGTTAAGGATAAAGCCCTTGCCACTGACAAAGCCAAGGCAATCATTCACGCAGCGGTTAGGCGGGTTGTTTATCATGAACCCTTGAAGGTTAAAGACGTAGAATGCCAACCGGATGCCCTTGTCGTAGGAGCTGGGATAGCAGGCATAAGCGCCGCGCTAACGCTGGCACAAAAAAATAGAAAGGTCTATCTGGTTGAGAAATTGCCGAGTATTGGAGGCAAAGTAGCCCGGTATGAAGATGTGTTTCCCAATCTGGAGTGCGCTTCTTGTATCTTTGATCCCATACTAGATGAGGTTTTACATAACGAGCATATCGAAATCCTTACATGGAGTGAGGTCCAAGAAGTATTAGGCTTTTATGGTAATTTCCTGGTCAAGGTGAACCAGAAGGCAAGATTTGTGGATAGTGAGACCTGTATCGGCTGCGGTGCGTGTGTTGAAATGTGCCCGGTTAAGGTAAAAAATGAATATAATGAGGGACTTGATGAGAGAAGGGCCATCTATATCCCTTATCCTGGTGCGCTGCCGAATGTCGCAGTGATCGATGAAAAGCACTGTTTGCGCTGGCAAGCAGAAGGGTGCAACGCCTGCCAGAAGGCCTGCCCTTTCGGCTCCATCATCTACGAGGAAACCGACCAAGTTCGCCGATTACAAGTGGGCGCGATCGTCTTGGCCACGGGTTTTGATCTGTTCGACCCGGCGAGGGACCCCAAATATGGATACGGCAAGATTGATAATGTCTATACCAGCCTCGAATTTGAAAGACTGGTCAATTCTGCCGGGCCGACAGAGGGGAAAATCCTATTACGAAACGGTCAGGTCCCTGAAAAGATAGCCCTTGTTCATTGTGTTGGTTCCAGGACCGGCGAGTTTCATGAACACTGCTCTGCGGTGTGCTGTATGTATCTGCTCAAGTTTGCTCACCAGGTGAACGGCAAACTGCCTGGTGCGTCAATGACCGGGCTTTACTCTGATCTTTGCCTCCCGGGAAAAGAAGCGCAGGCCTTCTTTAATAAGATCTCCCGAGAGGCCAACATACAGTTGATGCATATGAAGCATCCCGATTCAATAGAGATTACTGAAGAGAATGGAAAGACACTGATTAGATTTACGGACATCCAAGGAAGGTGCCGCGGGGTTGGTTCGGACATGGTCGTTTTGGCTCCTGCCATGGAAGGGGCCAGGGATGCTGGGACCATGGCTGAGCTTTTTGACATATCTCAGGGGAAAGGTGGTTTTTTTTCTGAAGAAAACACCAAGGTAGCCCCTGTGTCAACGGCCATGGAGGGAGTATTTATTGCCGGCTGTGCCCAAGGCCCAAAGGATATTCAAAGCTCGGTAGCACAGGGGCAGGCAGCAGCGGGCAGGATACTGTCACGGCTTGTTCCAGGAGAGAAGTTGGCCCTTGAGCCGATAACTGCGGACGTGGATCAAGATCTGTGCTGTGGGTGCAAACTATGCGTTGGCCTGTGTTCCTACAAGGCCATCGCGTGCGATGACTTGAAAAAAAATGTTGCCATCAATAAAATCTTGTGCAGGGGTTGCGGCGTCTGCGCTGCCGCCTGTCCCAGCGGGGCCATTAAGGCCAGCCATTTTACGGATGTGGAAATATCCCAAGAAATAAGAGGCCTGCTCCGACAGGGTTAGAAAGAGCCATGCCACGATGATAGGTTTTGAACCCAAGATCATCGGTTTTCTGTGTAACTGGTGTTCTTACGAAGGAGCCGATGCTGCGGGAAGGGCGCGCAAGGCGTATCCTGCGGGCCTGAGAGTCGTTAGAGTGATGTGCAGCGGCAGGGTCGATTCTCAATTCATCCTTGAGGCCTTCAAGGAAGGCGCTGACGGAGTGATGATCCTGGGCTGCCATCCGGGTGACTGCCATTACAAAGAGGGAAACCTCCAAATGCTTAAGAGATATGTTATATTAAAAAGGGTGCTAAGTCAATTTGGTATAGAAGAAGACAGATTAAAGCTTGATTGGATCTCAGCCGGCGAGGGAGACAAGTTCGTCAAAATCGTTTGTGAAATGACTGAAAGAATGAGGCAACTCGGCCCATTGCCTCGCTGATGCTAGATATGGCACATCAAGGTTAGCCGCAGGGTATACTGTTGATCCTGTCGGCAACCTGTCTTTTAAGACTGATTGTGGCCTTGTGTAATATGACAGAAAAACCGAAGATTGCGCTATATTGGTGCTCAAGCTGCGGCGGCTGCGAGGAATCGGTCATTGATTTGGCAGAGGATCTCTTAACGGTTGCCGCGGCCGTAGATATTGTGTTTTGGCCTGTAGCCCTCGATTTTAAGTATAAAGATGTTGTCGCCATGAATGATGGCGAGATTACGGCAACGTTGATCAATGGCGCCATCAGGACGGGTGAACAAGAACATATGGCCAAAATAATGAGAAAAAAATCGAAATTGCTGATAGCCCACGGAAGTTGTGCCCATCTTGGCGGGGTCGTGGGTCTGGCCAATTTTTATCAACGTGAAGACTTGCTGAGCCGCTTATACCAAGAGGTTCCCACGACAAACAATCCTCAGGGAATCTTGCCGCAACACGAAACCATAGAATCTGGGAGAAAAATAAAACTCCCGGATATCCATGATACCGTCAAGGCCTTGGACCAGGTCGTAGAAGTGGATTACTATATCCCGGGTTGCCCCCCAACGCCAGAACTCATCAAAGAGGCCATGATGATGGTCCTGGAGAACAGGCTCCCCCCAAGGGGAACCGTATTGGCGGGGAAAAAGGCCCTTTGCGACACATGCCCTCGAATAGATAGCAAGCCCGATAAATTACGGATAAAAAAGTTCAAACGAATCTATGAAACGGAATGGGACCCTGAAAAGTGTTTTCTGGACGAGGGTATTATCTGCCTTGGCCCTGCCACCAGGGGTGGTTGCAATGCAAGGTGCATCAATGCCAACATGCCCTGTCGAGGTTGCTTTGGGCCCACAGACAACGTGAGGGACCAGGGCGCAAAATCTTCCTCATTCCTCGCATCCATCATCGACGTCACAGACAAAGAAGCGTTGAAGAAAACCGCAGATTCCATTCCTGACCCTGGCGGACTATTCTACAGGTATGGCCTCGCCTCATCCATATTGAAGGGGAAACTGACCCCGAAGAGCTCATGAGCAAACGAATTACCATTGACCCCATAACCAGGTTGGGAGGACACGGAAAGATTGATATCTTTCTCGACGACAAAAGCGACGTGGAGCGTGTTTATTTTCAAGTCCCCGAACTGAGGGGCTTCGAGAAGTTTTGTGAAGGCCGGGCAGCAGAGGAAATGCCCACCCTGACACAAAAGATTTGTGGGGTGTGTCCCACGGCCCACCATACGGCGTCAAGCAAGGCACTGGACGATCTGTTCGGCGTTGAGCCGCCGCCTGCGGCAAGAAAGCTCAGAGAGCTCATGTATAATGCCTTCATGTTTGAAAACCATCTTTTGCATTTTTATTTTCTGGGGGGGCCTGATTTCATCGTGGGTCCCATGGCGCCAAGGGCCAAAAGGAATATTTTCGGCGTCATAGACAAAGTGGGCGTCGAAATGGGAAAAAAGGTCATTGATATTCGGAAACGGATACGGGGCGTCAACGCATTAGTTAGCGGAAGCGCCCTTTATCCTGTTTGCGGGCTTCCAGGCGGCGTTTCAAAAGCCATAACCGAAGAGGACAGGGCTGAGATACAGAATGTGACAAAAGACGCAGTGGAATTTGCCAAACTTACATTGAATATCTTCGATGACGTGGTGTTAAATCATAAGGGGTCGGCTAAGTGGCTCACGAGTGACGTTTTCTGCCATAGAACGTACTACATGGGTCTAGTCGATGATCATGACAGGGTCAATTTTTATGACGGGGACATCCGGGTGGTTGATCCCAACGGCAAGGAGTTTGTCAAATTCGAGGCAAAAGACTATTTGAAACATCTGGAGGAACGGGTTGAACCGTGGAGCTATCAGAAGATACTCTATTTGAAAAACATCGGCTGGAAGGGATTCATCGATGGGCAGGATAGCGGAGTTTACAGGGTCGCCCCTCTTGCCCGCCTCAATGCCTCTGAAGGAATGGCCACCCCCCTAGCCCAGGCTGAGTATGAAATGATGTTCCATGCGTTAGGTGGAAAACCTGTACATAACACCTTGGCCTACCATTGGGCCAGGCTTATCGAGGTTTTATACGCAGCAGAAAGAATGGACGAACTTGCCAGAGATGGGGAAATTACCAGTCCCAAGATACGCAATCTTCCTAATCAAACCCCTAAAGAAGGCGTCGGTGTCTGCGAGGCGCCGAGGGGAACGCTTTTTCATCACTATGAAAGCGACGAGAAGGCAATCGTAGAGAAGTTGAACCTCTTGGTCGCCACTCAGAACAACGCCGCAGCCATTTGCATGTCGATTGAAAAGGCTGCTCGGACCGCCATAAAAGGCGGCAGCATTTCCGATGGCAGATTGAATGTGGTAGAGATGGCCTTTCGAGCCTATGATCCTTGCCTTGCTTGTGCCACTCACTGCCTCCCGGGCAAAATGCCGACGATGGTCCATGTCTATGATAGGAAAAAAAACCGATAAAGGGCATTGCGGAACTCCGCAGTCCCGATAAATCGGGATGGGGAATGCACTCGCTTTTGCGGTTCAACTGAAGGGTTTCATGTAAGGAGAGGTGACTATGGCAGTGGAAGTCTTAGATACCCTTGGTCAGAAGTGCCCTCAGCCGATCCTTAAGATCGCCGTGAAGGCCCCGGATATGAAACACGGTGATATTTTGGAGGTATTGGGAGACTGTCCTACCTTTGAGAAAGATGTCCGCACCTGGTGTGAGCGGCTGGGCAAAGTCTTCCTTTCCATAAAGGATGAAGGGGGAAACAAGAAGAGGATCCAGATACAGTTTTAGAAAGCACATCCTCGCAAAGGGCGCACAGCAAGGGTTTTCTCTGCCCCGTTGGGTTGGCAGGGGCGCTGTCGTTGCATAGGAGTATCAGAGATGAAAAAGAAGGTGAAATGCTGGGAATTCTTTCGCTGTGACGAGGAGGAATGTCCGGTTTTCAAGTCAAAGGAGCTGAATTGCTGGCTCATTGCAGGTACCCATTGTCGAAATGAGATCCAGGGAAAATTCCTGGAAAAGGTCGAGATGTGCCTTGAATGCGAGCCCTTTAGAGCGAACATAGATGTCGATTCCATGGAAGAGACCTTAAAGGTGGTCAATGAACAACTCACAGAATTCAGGCATATGGTTAACGAGCGAGATAGGGAGTTGGAAGGCACCAGTATGGAGCTGGCTCTAGGGTTGTCCGAGGTCTTTGAGGCGTTAAAAAAGATATCTTCAGGCGATCCTGAAGTCAGGATACCCGAAATCTCAGAACTCGCTTTGATTACGAAGCTAAAACATATGGTCAACCTGACCGCCGAAAACCTTGCAGAAATCGTCGATCTATCCCACGAGTTTGCCATCGGTCTTGCTGAGCACTTCGATGTATTGCATAGGGTCTCACAAGGTGACCTGATAGCGCGGGTATCTGGCACTTCACAGGTAGACCTATTGGAATCCCTGAAAAAAGTAACCAATGAGATGATTCACAATGTATCCAGAGAAATCAGTGATCGCAAGCGGGCAGAGCGGGCATTGCGGGAGAGTGAAGAGCGGTTTAGACAGATAGCAGCCCTGTCTCCCTTTCCAATCTCTATCATCGACTCAGACGGACGATACTTGTACTTGAACAAGAAATTTACCGAGGTTTTTGGCTACACACCGGAGGATATCCCCACTGGAACGGATTGGCTTTACAAGGCCTATCCAGATCCGGAGTACCGACGGGAAGTCTTGTCAGCCTGTAAATGTGACTTGGGCAAATCGGGAGCGTTCGAATGCAGGCTTCGAGAGTTCAAGGTCACCTGCAAGGACGGGACAGTGCGGGACATCGTTTTTAGACCCGTAGCCATGGACAACGGGAAACAGTTTATTACTTATGAAGACCTCACCGAGCGCAAGCAGGCGGAGGAGGCGTTGCGGGAGTCGGAACAGAAATACCGAACCATCTTCGAACTAGCGGCAAGTTCAATTATGCTCGTTGATAAAGAGACAGGTGCGTTGGTGGAATTCAACAAAAGGGCGCATGAAAACCTCGGGTTTACTCACGAGGAATTCGAACAGCTCAAGATATCCGACTTTGAAGTCGTAGAAAGTCCTGAGGAAGTCCTGAGCCACAGCAAGAAAATCACCAAGGAGGGGGGCTATAGATTTGAAACTAGACATAGGACAAAGAGTGGAGAGATACGAGATGTCTACGTGAGTAGCAGGGCAATTGCCATAGATGGGAAGGACTACGTTCAGAGCATATGTCGGGACATTACCGAGCTTAAGCGGACGGAGGCCACGGTTGCGGAAATGTTCAGGGAGATCAAGAAAGGCCATGATGATCATTTGTCGGTTCTCAATATGCTGCGTCTGGGGATTGCAACATTAGACCAGGCCGGCCGTGTCACATTTCTCAACCAGACCGCCCGACACCTTATCGGAAAGAGTCTAACGGCGCTCTTGGGAAGTCATTGGGAAGCGTTATTCCATTTCAATGCCCATGACAAAACCCGGCTAAAGAATATGTTGAGGCATCCCGGTAAAGCAAGAAGGAGGTTGCAAACTCAAGTCGAATTTCAGGAAGGGCGGCGTTATTGGATGGACATCGAAGTGCAAGACGACCCCCGCACGCCAGCCAGAAGAATTTTCTTTTTCTACGATATGTCTGAAGTCTACGATTTGCGGCGCATGCTTGAAGATAAAGCGCAATTTCATGATCTTGTAGGAAAAAGCAAGCCTATGCAGGCTATATATCAGCGCATCCAAGACGCTTCCAAGGTGGATTGGACTGCCCTGATCGAGGGTCAGACAGGAACGGGCAAGGAACTGGTTGCACGAGCCATACATTTTTCAAGCCATCGAAAAAATAAGCCCTTCATCGCGGTGAACTGCGCCGGGCTGGCTGATTCATTACTGATCAGCCAGTTGTTCGGTCATAAACGAGGTGCTTTTACCGGAGCAGTTGAGGATCACAAAGGTTTTTTTGAGGTTGCCAACGGGGGGACACTCCTTCTGGACGAGATTGGCGATATTTCTAAGAATATGCAGACCAGTTTACTTCGGGTCCTTGAAGAAAAGGAGATCACACGACTGGGTGAATCCAAGCCTCGAAAGATAGATGTTCGGGTCTTGGCCTCAACCCATCGGGATCTAAGTCAAGAAGCTGCAAAGGGCAATTTTCGCCCTGACCTGCTTTATCGGATCCGAATTGCCAGGATCAAACTTCCTCTGCTGCGCGAGCGCCGTGAGGACATCCCTCTGCTTGTTGCATCCTTCCTGGGCCAAAGCCGTGCGGCTACTGGAAAGCCTGTCAAGGACGTGAGCAGTGCGGCCATGAGGATACTCCTGCAATACGATTGGCCCGGGAATGTGCGAGAACTGAAAAGCGCCATCGACTTTGCCACCCTCCACTGCAAAGCATCGGTAATTAACGCCGAAAACTTCCCGCCTGAAATACTCTACTCAAGGCATCCTCGACCACATGCCAGCGACCCGAACCAAGATGAGAGACAACGCGTGCTGGCCGCCCTGGAGACTGCAAAAGGAAATCGTACGGCTGCGGCTAGCCAGCTCGGCATAAGCCGGGCCACACTATACCGTCGTCTAGCACGCCTTGACATCAAGTCCGTCAAATAGCCCTGCCATCTTTCAAGAGTGTCTCGCACGAGACAGTGTTGAGACGCATAATGAGACAATTGTTGTCTCATTATGCGTCTGTCGGATTTAATAACCATCAAGAGCAAAAAGAGCAACAATAGAATATCAACATGTTAGGGTAAGAGCCCATCTTTGGCATTGTCTTTGCTGTTAGGTATATAATCGGAGATTGTGGTGGGGCATGACGAGGGGATGATTCCTTGATCATATGGGATCAAACGCCAAACGAATCAAGACAATGTTCAACACTTCTCTTGGAATGAAGAAGCCAAAGACTCTCTGTATTGCTACTTAGCCCGTGAGCCTGAAGCGTCAACGCTACCTACTGTTCTCAGCAGCTTTCTTTTTTTACTTTGTCGCCACGCCTCTTGGCCTTCGTGTTATTGCGCATGTCTTGGCATAAATGCCGCCCCGGCGCCTTATAGTTCTTCTTCAAAGAAAGTAAGACAGCCATGGAACCAAAAAAGGTGCTCATCGTTGAGAGATCAAGAGGCACCCGTGAGTATTTGAGCGGGTTGGTCAGAACGCATGGTTTCTACGCTTATGCCGTGAAGCGACAAGAGGAGCTTTTAACCCATCTGAATCGTGAAAATCGAGACTTGCTGCTTCTCGGATCGAGCATCCGTATGGAGCAGGTAAGCGCTTTCGAGGAAGTCCTTAAACGCGAGAAAAAGGTCCTCCCGATCCTATTCATTCGCAACGGCAAAGAGGCCTTGGGGCAAAAAAGAGTCGTCGGCAAGGCCAATACTTCTTCCCTCCCGGGCAATTTCCATCCCGATGACTTAAAGGTTGCTATCGAAAAGCTTATCGAAAAATCGCGGAGCTCCAATGGCAAAGGATTGGACAGCACCATTGTCGGGAAGACCCCGGCTATGGCTAAACTCAAGCGCCATATTTTGGACCTAGCCAAATCCGATCTGACCGTACTTGTCAGCGGTGAAAGCGGTACAGGTAAGGAACTGGTGGCCAGCGCCATTCACAGATTTTCACCCCGGGCAGATAGACCCTTTATTAAGGTCAATAGTGCTGCGCTGCCGACGAATCTCTTTGAGAGTGAGCTGTTTGGATTTGAAAAGGGGGCTTTCACCGGGGCCGGCAAGAAAAAGCCGGGGAAATTCCAACTTGCAAACTCCGGAACCATCCTTTTGGACGAGATCTGTGAAATTCCCTTGCCCATGCAGTGTAAGCTTCTTCAAGTCCTTGAAGACAGTGAATTTTCCGCTCTTGGGAGCACCACTAATACAAGGATCGATGCCCGCGTTCTGGCAGCTACCAACGCCAATCTGAGTGAGATGGTATCTAGGGGGCAGTTCAGATTGGATCTTTATTATCGCGTCAACGTGGTATCTGTCCACATTCCGCCTCTAAAGGACCGTAAGGAAGACATTGATTTGCTGTGCGACCACTTTCTGAGGAAATATGCAGAGCGTAATGGCAAAGCGCATAGGCCTCTTACCGACCGGATCCGGGAGCAGTTTTATCAGTATTCCTGGCCCGGAAACGTTCGGGAACTGGAAAATGTTATCCAAGCCATTGCTACACTCGGAAATGAAGAGAGCTTTTACGACAAGATCGGCAATTATGGTCTTTCAGGCGTTTGTCGACATAGGAAGGGACCTGCCACGACAGCCGATGCAGTGACTGGGAGTGCGACCAACCTGCTGACACGATACACATTGAAGGAGCTCTCTAAGGAAGCGGCACGCCAGGCTGAGACAGATACCATTGTGGATGTGCTCTCCCGGACGGACTGGAATCGCAAGAAAGCGGCCGCCCTGCTGAAAACCAGCTACCGGACCCTTCTAAGCAAGATCAAGGAATACGAGATTAAGCAACATGGTGCCTCTATCGAAGATGCTATTACCAGAAGTAGCCAGCCAGCTGGGGATTCCTTCCTTGGCAATTTCGAGGGGGCCCAAAAGGGCGGTAAAACTGGAAGGTTTGGCAGGTATGAACGAGTGGAATATTGACTCGGACAATAAACGTTCACGGCTTGCACTCAAACTCATTCGCCTGGAATATTGGAAGAACAGAGTACCGGTAAGGCCAAATTTTGTATGAAAGCAGGCGTGTCTTCAGTGGACTGAACCCTCAGACAAACTACGGATAACACACTTATTAGATATCAGAAATCCTCTGCACTTTCCGCAGGTTGTCCCATTTCCGTGAAGCTCCCTCATCTACAGTCCAAAATCCGCGGCAAATTCAGCTGGGCCATCGACATCACCATCAAGGTCACCTTTACGGCTATGGCAGAAAACATCATTTCATCTGTATCGGTCAGCCCACCCTCATGCATGACGATCAAAGTGACGTCATAAAAGCCAGGTGCAAGGTCAGATACTGTTGGTTTCACCCCTTGGGCGATACTTTTATAAACGACGTTGGCTTTGACAGCGCCATGGAGGTAATCTATAAAGGGGGCCGGAGGAAAAGATGTCGATTTGCATCTTGGCATTTCTAATTTTGGCGGGGGTTTTGTTTACCTTCAAACTGTTATATGTGCTTGCAACAGCGGGGGTCCTTCCCATGACCCAGGGAGCACTGTTCACCTCTACCGCTTCCGTAAGAATTGAAGCGTTTTTGGATGCTGTGCCCATGAACCCCAATGAGTTGCTAGTGGACCTGGGGTGTGGGGACGGGAGGGTCCTTCGGGCGTCACGAAGACGTTACGGGGTGAGGGCCTTGGGCTTTGAGGTGAATGCCATGGCCTATTGCATGGCCCGTGTTTTGAGCCTTGGGACGAGAGGCATTCAAGTTAAGTGGAAGAACTTTTGGTCCCAAAACCTCAGGGATGCTGATATTGTTTTCTGTTACTTGTTTCCGGATGTCATGAAACGCCTGGGCATAAAATTGGAGGAAGAGCTTTGTCCTGGGGCTCGCATTGTCTCGTGTAATTTCTCTGTTCCAGGATGGGACCCGTTTGAAGTTGTATGCCCTGGCTCACCTTCTCATGGCGACCCCATCTATATTTATCGCTTGCCAGACTCCTGTCCAGGGAAAGAAATCGGCAAGGTGGCAAATTGAGAAAATTCTTGCGAGTTCAGCTTTCTTGGTTTTTCAAAATCAACAAACCAACCAGATGGTGCCCCTTGTATCGTCCCTGATCTTCCTTTGTGATGTGTTTAATCTCTGTTTGCAATTCTTCCGGGGGCACCGAGAAATCCATCGTGTGATATTTCATGTTCAAGACCTTGCCAACCTCAAGGTCGTTCAAGATGGCCGAGTCTTCCCTTACCACCAGACACATCCCCTTAGAAGAGATATTCCAGATCTTGAACTGGTAAAGGTGTCCCGATTCAGTTTCCTTAAACTCCACGCTGTGATATTTCTCTAACTCGGTTCTGGGTTCGGATCTTTTTTCCTCTACGTTGGCTGTCACTCTTCATCCTTTCAAAAGCACAAAACCCGGCCTCTCTTCGCGAGAAACAGGGTCTTTGGAGAATCAATGCATAGCTTCCTCTGCCCAAGGTAAACATATTTCAATCACTTTTTTATTAAACTATCATCAAATCAAATGGTTAGTCAAGGATATTTTGGATATATTTTTTAAGTATGAGATGTTATAAAGGATGAATGAAGATTGCCACCTTCAACGCAAACGGGATACGGGCTCGACTTCCCATCATCCTGGAATGGCTAGACAAGGAATCGCCTGATGTCCTTTGTCTACAGGAGACCAAGGTACAGGACGTCGATTTTCCGCGTAAGCCTATCGAGAACCTTGGTTACCACTGCGCCTTCCGGGGACAAAAGGCCTACAACGGTGTCACCATTCTGGGCAAAAGGCCACCTGAAAAGGTGTCATTTGGGTTTGGCGATGGAGACGTCAGCGAAGAACCCAGGTTGCTTGTGGCAACCATCAACAATATTCCCATTGTAAACACGTACGTCCCCCAAGGATATGCCCCGGGGTCTGGGAAATTCAGATATAAGCTCGAATGGCTTCAACGTTTAAGAAGCTATTTTGTACATCATTTTCAACCAGATATACCTCTTTTATGGGTGGGGGATATTAATGTGGCGCCAGAACCCATCGATGTGTACGATCCGAAAGGGCTTTTGGGACACGTAGGATTTCATCCCGATGAACACAAAGCCCTTTCAGCTCTCAAGGCATGGGGTTTTGTGGATGTGTTTCGCAGGCATGAGTCTGGGAGCAAGATGTATACGTTCTGGGACTATCGGATCCCAAACGCCGTGCGCCGAAACCTGGGATGGCGGCTGGATCACATCTTGGCCACGCCCCCACTCGCCCAAAAATCGACCCGCGCATGGATTGATATGGCGCCGAGATTGGCGCACAAGCCTTCAGATCACACGTTTGTGGTGGCTGAATTTGATGTTGGCTAGTGTCGTATGTCATGAACTGACACACCTATTGCCCTGATTGTGGTATCGAGGCGTTTGTCGGTGCTTCAAGACAAGAGGCAAGCTTTTTTGGGGCTCCGGTATCTGAAAACAGATCGAGAACACGGTGCAGGAATATATGCTACGAGGTACTGGTGGTCTGCGTCGCCCAACGTCGCCCGTCATGGGCACGAGCGCTTTAACGGAACACGAAAGGGTGTAGATGTTTGTTCTTGGATTACAAGGAAGTCCGCGTACTGAAGGAAACACGAGCATTTTGCTCTCAACGTTTCTTGCCGAGGCCGAAAGGCTTGGCGCACGCACACACTGTATGGATGTGGCCCTCAAAGATATCTCACCGTGTCAGGAATGTGGCGTTTGCGAAAAAGAGGGCTTTTGTCCGATTGATGATGACATGCAGTCCATCTACCCCTTGCTTCGCCAGGCAGACATCATCGTCATGGCCACCCCGATATTCTTTTACGGCCCCACGGCCCAGATGAAAGCCCTTATTGATCGATCACAAGCCCTTTGGGCCAGAAGATATGTGCTCGGACTCATTGATCCGGGCGCCAAGTGGCGCCGTGGCTTTTTGCTGTCTTTGGGGGCCACAAAAGGAAAAAACCTCTTTGAATGTGTCAGTCTTACGGCCAAGTACTTCTTTGATGCGGTCGGGGCGAGCCCTGAGGGCGCTCTCACCTACAGGAAAATCGAAGGGCTGGGTGAAATAGCAAACCACCCCACAGCCTTGTCAGATGCGAAGAAGGCGGCGGGAGCGCTTGTAGCCAGCCGGATTAACAAAAAAAAGATCCTTTTTGTCTGCACGGAAAATGCCTGCCGAAGTCAGATGGCGAGTGCCTTTGCTCAGTATCATGCCGGGGACAGGGTTGAGGCGAAAAGCGCGGGGAGCGTGCCTGCGCAAGAGGTCAATCCCCTCATGGAGGAGGTGATGAGAGAAAAGGGCATGGACCTGGCCTTTCGCAAGCCAAAATCCATTGAGGAATCCACGCGCTATTGGCAACCGGAGATGATCATATACATGGGCTGCAAAGATGCGTGCCCCATCTTTGCCGGAGTCCCAGAGCAGGACTGGAATCTGCCGGATCCTTCAGGAAAATCGATAGACTTCATGCGGCAGGTCAGAAATGATATTGAAAAGAGAGTAGAGGTGCTCATAACTGAGACTGCCCCGGACGTCTTGGGAACCCGTGTTTAGAGTGCCGCCAATTAGGTGGTTTTTGCGAGATCATCATTTTTTGCCGTACGAGACAAACAGGCTCAAAGTAGCTTCAAGGGCGATCAGATTGCAACCCGTTCTCTGTAACAGTATTAATTTCTTGACAAAAGGGATGGGCTAGGTTAAATTATAAAAATTAGGTTAGAGATTGACGTTCAATAACTGAAACCCAAATTGCATAGGAGTGACGAGTAATGGCCCTTACGAAAGAGGACATTGTGAGCTCGATTTACAATGAGCTTGAGATTCCCAAGAAAAGGTCCGCTGAAGTGGTCGAATCACTGTTGGAGATCATCAAGAAAACGCTCAGCAATGGCGAAGACATCTTGATCAGCGGGTTCGGAAAATTCTGTGTCAAGAGCAAGAAAGAGCGGAGAGGCAGGAATCCTGCCACTGGCGAGCATTTGATGCTGCGATCGAGACGAGTGGTAACATTTAGGTGCTCTGGCGTTTTAAGGGACAAGGTAAACAGTAGCGGTTAGATTCCCTTCTGGGATTTAATTCAATTTGAGACAAGAGCCCGGAGTCGTTCCAGGTTCAGGCAATCGTAGTCCGTCAGGCCGTTTTTTTTCGGTGTTTCAAGGATCTTGGGAACAGCCTTTAGCCTGGGGTCGTTCATGATGAACCGGAAGGCGTCTATGCCTATGGCTCCCTTTCCGATGTGTTCGTGTCGGTCGACCCTGCTCCCCAGTTCTTTCTTAGAGTCATTCACATGAATAACACGTAGAAGTTTAAGGCCTATGACTTCATCAAATTCCCTCATAGTCTGTTCATAGGTGTTTTTTTTACGCAAATCATAGCCTGCTGCAAACACGTGGCATGTGTCAAAACAAAATCCCACCATGTCTTTTTCTTCTATCATGTGATAAATGGCGGCCAACTGCTCGAATGTGCAGCCAAGGTTTGATCCCTGGCCGGCCGTGGTTTCAAGAAGAAGCCTGCAGCGGGCCTCAGGAACTTTTTCAAATGCCCTGTTGATGCATCGTGCAATTCGCCGCAACCCTTTTTCCTCCCCGGTCCCCATGTTGGCGCCCGGGTGGATGATGACATAGGGTATGCCGAGTTGAGATGATCGCCTAAGCTCGTGCTGAAGCGCCTCTTGGGACCTTTCATATTTGTTGCGATCAGGGGAGGCCGGATTGATCAAATAGGCAGCATGGGAGCAGATGAACTTTACCCCGCTCTTCTTCCTTGCAAGATCGAACTGTTGAACATCTTGAGCAGAGAGCCGTCGCTCCTCCCAGGTAGTAGGATTTTTTGTGAACATCTGCAAGGCCGTGCACCCGTATTCAGAGGCAGTTAGCACGGCATTGTGCAGACCGCCTGCTATGGAAAAATGGGCGCCAAGAAGGATCCCCTCGGGTTTCTTTGTAAGATGCATGTTTTTGCCTGGCGTCATAAGCGACCGTGGCCATCTCGAAAATCCTGCGGGAGCTATTTTCGATGGGGCGCTTTTGACAAAATCCCCCAAAATGGGGCTTAAGACAAGCACTTTTTGTTGGATCTTGATCTCAATGAGGGCAACATGGAAGGGATTTTCGACAATCAGTCTGGGCAAATCAAAGAGGGTAATCTAACCCCTCGGCATTATTCCATTATTTGTGTGTCGCAATGAGGAGGCAAAAAAAGTCGAAAACCTGTGTTCGACAATCTGTGCTAACCAACAACCTTTTGAATTAACAGAGTTTTCGGCAGCAGGCATTCTTGCATACTCGAAAAACCTAGTGATTCAATCGGTTTCCGATTTCTCATAATCCGCATTCTGGGCTATAGCACTTTCTAAAAGAGATTTTCCCTTCTCGAAGCATCGCTGAGCAATCTGCTTTGTTAGAGTCGGCTGATAGTTGACGGCCATCTGAAACAAGCGGGTGCCTCTTTGCCCTGACCCTTTTCCAAGGAATCAAAGCCCGCTTTCTTACATCTTTGAGCGATCATTGCCTTGTAGTCAGTGTTGAAGGCCACAGCGCTGGAAAACCTGTCATCCGCTCCACTGTAATTACCAGTATGAAAATAGCAGAGGCCAAGCTGAAAATGGGCCTCTGCATCAGCCGGCTTGTCATTTATCCTCTTATCCAAAAGCTCGATAGCTTTCGGATACATCCCTGCTTTCATAAACTCCTTGGCCTTGTCCACGTCACCGTTCCAAAAAGCGTGGGATGGAAAGGCAAACAAAACAAATGCCGCCGTCAACAACAGATGTCTTATCATTTTTCTAGTTCCCTGCTTATCTTTGCTTTAGAAATTCCTCTACGGTCAAACCAATATCTCTTGCTATCTCTTTCAATAATATTGGCGATATGTCTCTTTTCCTTGATGAACAGGAACTGTCGTACGCCTTCCATCTTCATGGCTGTATTGCTTGTGAGAACCTCTTTGAGGTACCTCTGTGAACCCTGATTTTTAAGAACAGATATGACTTCACGCGGCTTTAAGACAGGAGGTTTTCCCATCATGAAGCAACCATTATGTTTTGAGTGCCTATGAATTCACTGTCAAACTCAGGCTCACCGTCATCGAGTAACATCTCTGTAACTTCTTGGAGGTTCTCTTTCAATTCATCCAGTGTTGCTCCTTGAGAATGTGCTCCGGGAAAACCAAGAACATATCCAACATATAGTCCTGTATCTGAACCCTACAACGACGTTTACCACTCCGTCATTCCGGCGAAAGCCGGAATCCAGTCAGAACGATCTATTTAACATCACAAAACGCTGATCCGTTCAAGAGCTCAAACTCGGTTTAGCACGGTAACGTCAAAGTCGGTGCCAAATTGCTAATATTGGACGGTTATGGGAGTCTCAAAATTCGTGCTTGGAATTTGTGGCATTTTGATTCATTATATAATTTTTGTCAATTCAGGCGGTTAGTTGTCTAAATGACGTGGGCCTGAATTCCAATACTGCATGTTTGATTTTTGAACGAAAAAGGGTATTCTTATGTTTTTACCATGAAAAAAGATCGAGACAAAATGGAAAGTGTAGAACCCGTCAAGGTTCCCATTGAGGATGTTCTCGACCTGCACACGTTTGTTCCCAAGGAAATCCCCGGCCTTTTGGAAGAGTACCTGGCTGCGTGTCGGGAAGCCGGGATCTGTTCGGTGAGGATTATCCACGGCAAGGGCCGGGGGGCTTTGAAAAATCGGGTTCGTGGCCTTCTCAAGAAGCTTTCCATTGTCGCATCCTTTTCAGACGCCCCGGCTTCTGCGGGAGGCTGGGGGGCAACAATTGTGGAACTCAACAGGGGGCCTGGGGTCCAGCCACAGGAATGGGCTCGCTTTCCAGACCATATTGAGCAAGGCGCAAAGGCCATGCAGGCGGGTCTGGATCGGTCCCAACTTGCCCGGTTTGGCCTTCATGCCAAAGAGCTTCTGGAGTGGAATCGATTTGCGGGTCTCACAGCCATTAGAAATCCCAGAGAAATGGCAGAAAAACTTTTTCTGGACAGTTTTTCTCTACCGCCTTTTATCCCAACGGCATGCCGTGTCCTGGACATCGGCTCGGGCGGCGGTTTTCCGGGAGTGCCTCTGAAGGTGATACGTCCCGACTTACGTCTCACTCTCATTGATGGATCAAGAAAAAAGGTCAACTTCCTGAAGCATGTCATAAGGACCATGGGCCTGGAAGATATAGAGGCCCGTCAGATTCGGGCTGAAGAACTTGCCAGAGATATTTATGCGGAGGCTTGTCGTTATGATGCAATTGTATCTAAAGCGGTTTCTAAGCTGGAGGGGCTTATTGACCTGGCCCTACCTTTGTTGCGGGAAACGGGTGTAATTGTGGCCATGAAGGGGGAGTGCGTGGAGGAAGAGCTTAAAGCTGCAGAGCCTAAAATCAAGAGACTGGCCCTCAGTCTGGAAAAGAAAGAATACAGCCTCCCTCTGCTTGGAACCAAGAGAAACCTTGTTGTTATGAGAAGGAGGCCGAGTCCGGAGGTTGAATGTTTCACGTGAAACATTGTCTCCTGCCTTCATTCTTCACTGAAATACTGTTTGAGGGCGTTAGCCCGAGTTTTTGCAATTCAGCCAGGCGAATCGAAAATCCCAAAATTGCTCACAGGAGTGAGTAAAATCCGGGTTTTTTCAAAAGGCTAAACTCCTACGGCACTTATAAGTTTCCCAAGCGCCCGGGCCCTTCAAGGGGCAGATCAGGGCCAAGTCCTCTGGCGTGGATTCTTTACTTTCACCCTGCATATTCTATGGCCTGCCTCTTCAGGATGTCGTAGTAGGTCACCACCCTGCGTACCTGGAAGACGGGCTCTGCTCCGCGGCAGTAACCGTATTTGCTCTTCTTGTAGTACTTGCGCTGGCGCAACAATGGTAAAGTCTCTTCCAGGGAAGACCACTTGTTCGGGTCAAGTCTCATGCCAGAGGCTATCCTCCGTGCGTCCATAACATGTCCCCTGCCAACATTATAGGCGGCAACGGCAATAAGGCTCCTGTCCGGATCAGGAGTCTCGTCAAACAGGTCATAGAGCTTTTTCAGGTACCTGGTCCCTCCCATGATGCTCTGGTATGGGTCGAGCCGATTCTTGATCCCCAGCTCCTTCGCAGTGGGCAGGGTCAACTGCATGAGCCCTCTGACGCCGGAAAAGCTTTTCGCCCAAGGCCTGAATTGCGATTCCTGGTAGATTAGGGCAGCAATAAACCGCCAGTCAAATCCGTAAGTCTCCGCCGCTTTCTTGATGGTTTTCTCGTACCTGGGAAGGCGGGTCTTAATCCTTTCCTGAAATTTTTTGACATTCAGATGGTCGAACCTTTCGAGGTAGGCATAGTAACGATTATATATGTCCTTGTACGTGCCATCACGTTCAATGGTCTCCAAGAACTCATTGATCTTGTCCAGAAGAGAGCGCTCTCCTTTTTTCACAGCCCAGCCTAAAGACTGCTGTTTTTCGATGGGAAAGGCAATGCGAATATCCGGATAGTAACGTCGATTCATGAGCGCCACATTTGAGTCAGCTATGGTTACTTCGATCTTGCGTTGTGCTACGGCTTCAACAAGATCTTCCGTCGGAACATTATCGTGTGCTGTAATCGTGACATCCAGGCCCTTGCGTTTCAGTGCCACCAGTCTTTCCTCATAGGAAGTCCCGGCCCGCACATGGATCGTCAGCCCCTCCAGATCACCAATGTTTTTTATTCCAGTGTTTTTTTTGTGGATGACGACCATCTGCTGAACGGGGAGGTACCCTTTTGCAAAATCCGCCACTCTTTCCCTGGAAGGTATTTTGGTCATTCCGGCCGCCACGAAATCCACGGACCCATTGCTCAGCAAGGGGAGAATCTGATTCCAGGATTCAGCCACTTTCACTTTCAAATCAACGCCCAGAAAATCGGCAAAGGCCTTTGCAAGGTCGTATTCAAAACCCATGTTCTGATCGCGGTATGAATAATAGCAATGTGCGTTGTTGCGGGTTACCATGGTAACTGTCCCTGATTTTCGGATTTCCTCCAGCGCCATATCGCGAGAACAGGCAGCCGAAAAAAGAGGACCGACAAGCAGAAGAGCAAAAAGCGCCTTCAAAGTTGGGAGTGCATTTTTTCCGAATTTCATCACTGCAGTTTAACCGTGACGTAATACTGCTGACTGCCTCGCTGTATCAGGAAGACCGCTGATTCCTTGAGCCGATACTTGATCACGGCCTTCTTGAAATCATTCAGGTCTTTTACCACCACATCGTTGATCCTGCGGATGACATCACCGCTTCGCGCGCCGATTCTATCCAGATACGAGCCTGAGCGCAGTTCGGTTACCATTACCCCGTCTTTTGCTGCTATCCTAAATCTGAGACGCAGAATTGTGGATATCTCCTGCATTCGTACACCAAGAAACTCATATGCCCATTCTTCGGCCAGCTCTTCAGGGAATGTGCGGGAACGAACCTGAATGACATGAGATTCGTCATCCTTCCACACCGTTAATGGAATTACGTCTTCCGCGGCAAAATTTCTGATCAAGGCGAGGTAGGTCTCTTTGGAAGTCACTCGCTTCCTCCCGACGGCAGTCACCACATGGCCAGGTCGAAGACCTGCTTCATAGGCAGGGCTGTCTTTTGTAACATCAGACACGAGAACGCCCTTTCCCTGTGGCGTCTTGAAGTAGCGCGTAAGCCTCAGGTCAAGATCCTGGACGGATAGACCGAGCCAAGCGATGTGCACCTCGCCGTATTTTATGAGATCATCCATGACCCGCCTGGCCTTATTGATGGGTATGGCAAAACCTATCCCCTGGGCCTTTGAATAGATAGCGGTGTTGATCCCGATGAGGTCGCCGTTGATGTTTAGAATGGGGCCCCCGCTGTTGCCAGGATTGATGGAAGCGTCGGTCTGTATAAAATCCCTATAGGTACGGTCCTCTGCCTGAACAGAACGGTTCAACGCACTTATGACGCCCGTAGTTACTGTGTGGGAAAACCCGAATGGATTGCCAATAGCAATGACGGTTTCTCCAATCATAAGGTCATCAGAATTGCCCATCTCAATGGCCGGCAATGTTTCATCGGATTGTATTTTCAAGACAGCCAAGTCAAAATCCGGCGCCGCCCCCACCAGTTCGGCTTGAAACTCCCGCTCATCTCTAAGCACCACCTTGATCTCAGTGCTTCTCGCGATCACGTGCTCGTTGGTCAGTATGTAGCCCCGTTCTCCGTCAATGATCACTCCTGAGCCCAGGCTGGTTCCTTTGTAACGCCGCCGGTAACGGGGTTCAAAGAAATCCCTGAAAAAAGAATCAAAGAAGGGATCAACGCGAGAATCAAAGAAGGGATTGGAGCGCTGAGCTACTTCATATTCGCTGCTAATATTAACTACGGCCAGACTAACCTTCCTCACAGCCTTAACAACTGCACTTTCTCGCGAATAAGAAGCAGACCAGCAGTCGCCCGATATCGCGATAACCATGCCTAGAACCATGAAAAGGACTGCAAGCTTAGGACAACGACGTCGAAAGTCATTCATCTGAAGAGACACCTCTTTCATCTCAAACCTTTGCTATCGTCACTTGACAGACTATCTTGAGTCGCTACAATAAGCGACACGATACGTAGCGTCAAAAGGGGGATCTTTCAAAGAAGATCTCCCTTTATCGCTGTGAAGAGATTGATAACAGGGAAACCATGAGCCGTCAATCCTTGGAAGATATATTGCCACTCGTTCGCCATTCGAGCCATTACCTGGGCTCGGAAGTCAACGCTATCCGAAAGGACCCGGGGCAGGTGCGGCTCCGAGTCGCTCTGGCCTTTCCAGACCTCTACGAGGTGGGAATGTCTCATGTGGGCATTCAAATACTATACCATATTCTGAATGCCCAAAAAGGCATAGCAGCGGAAAGGGTGTTTGCCCCGGGTCTTGATCTGGAAGCCGAGCTTCGGGCCACCCACACTTCCTTATGCTCCCTTGAAACGCATACCCCCCTTTCAGATTTTGACATCATAGGCTTCAGCCTGTTGTATGAGCTTAATTTTACAAATATTTTAAGCATGTTAGGCCTATCGGACATTCCGTTTTATTCAAGAAACCGTGGAAATTCGCATCCTTTTGTGCTGGGCGGTGGCCCCTGCACGTTCAATCCAGAGCCTCTGGCCGACTTTTTCGACGCCATAGTCATAGGAGATGGTGAAGAAGTGGTGGTTGAGCTGGTAGAGTTATTACTGGAATGGAAAGAGGGGGGAGGAAACGATCGGCAAAAACTTCTTGAACGGTGGTCGAGGTTACAGGGCGTTTATGTCCCTTCTTTTTTTAGACCAGATTGGGACTCCATGGGTTTGCAGGCGCTCACGCCCCGATTTTCCAGCCATAACACTGTGCATAAGGCCCTCGTTTGCGATCTCAACAAGGTCCCGTATCCGGATCGTCCTGTGATAGGCTTTGGAAAACCCATCCACGACAGGCTCAGCCTGGAGATCTGCCGTGGATGCACAAGAGGATGCCGGTTTTGCCAGGCCGGGATGATTTATCGTCCTGTGCGAGAGCGTGCTCCTGACAAGGTTTTGGCCCTGGCGGAAAGGGCGCTGGCCAATACGGGATATGACGATCTTTCTCTTCTATCTCTCAGCACAGGTGACTACGGCGCTATCCAGGTCTTGATGGAGCGGCTAATGAACCGATGCGAGCCGGAAAAGATTGCTGTCTCGCTACCTTCTCTTCGCGTTGGAAGTCTGACTCAGTCGCTCATGGCCCAGATCAAGCGCGTCAGAAAGACAGGCTTTACAATAGCCCCGGAGGCTGGAAGCCAGCGGCTGCGTGACGTTATCAACAAGAATATCACTGAGCGAGATCTCAAAGAAACACTCCAGAATGCCTTTGGACTGGGCTGGCAGCTAATCAAGCTCTACTTCATGATCGGCCTTCCAACAGAGACGCAAGAGGACCTGGATGCCATTGTTGAACTGGTGAGAGATCTTCAAAATCTTCGTATTCCGGGCGTGCGCAGAAAAAATATTACTGTCAGTGTTTCCACCTTTATTCCAAAGGCGCACACGCCATTTCAGTGGCGCCCTCAGATCTCGGCGGCCGAGAGCAGAGAAAAGATCCACATGCTTCGAGGCAAGCTAAGGGGACGGGGGCTCCGTTTCAAGTGGCAAGACCCGGAGATGAGCATCCTTGAAGGACTTTGGGCGAGGGGGGACAGGCGGTTGAGTCCCTTGTTGGTTAAGGCCTATGAAATGGGCTGCCGTTTTGATGGTTGGAGTGACCAGTTTCAATACAAACGATGGCAAGAGGCTATCGAGGCCTGCAGCGTGGACCTTGATTCTTACACGACCCGACCCCGTGATTTTTCAGAGTCCCTCCCCTGGGATCACATTGATTCCGGGGTTTCCAAGGAGTTTCTGAAGCAGGAGTGGGAAAGGGCGCTAGCAGGAGGTTATACTCCGGACTGCCGCCAGGGCGAGTGTAACCTGTGCGGGGTTTGCGACTTCGAAGCCGTAAAGCCTGTGACCTTTGGGGCAGAACCTGGGACCCGGATTCGCCACCATATTGACAAGACTCACAAAACGCCTGTGTTTAGGAAGATGCAAATCTCTTATGCCAAGCGCGGTCCGGCTAAGTATTTTGGCCACCTGGAGCTTGTCAAAATCATGATGCGCGCTTTCAGGCGAGCCAGAGTCCCTTTGAGATTTACAGAGGGGTTTCACCCTGCGCCAAAGGTTTCCTTTGAATCCCCGCTTCCAGTTGGCATAGAGAGCACCGAAGAGCACTTTCAAGTCGAGACGCCGTTCCATGTGCAACCAGAATCACTGATCGAGCGTGTTAACGAACAACTGCCGGAGGGCCTCATCATCACTGCTTGCGCCACGGTCTTTCAGCGCTTGCCAGCAGAAACGGCCAGAATCTGTCACTACACCATCAGCCTGAAAGAAGCTTTGTTTTCCGAAGAAAAACTCAAAGATTTCTTGGAGAGTCCGGCAGCGCCTCTAACCAAGAAAAATCGAAAGGGCCGCGTCAAAACCATCGATCTGAAGCAAGCTGTCCGAGAACTGCAGCTTGTATCTTCCACAACGGCAAGAATGACGCTGAGCACGTTGCCCGGAAATCACGTGAGACCCACAGATGCCCTTGGTCATATTTTCGGCCTTTCAGAGAGAAACCTCATGCTTGCGACTATTATTAAGGAGCCTGCAGGGTAACTTCTCAAAAAGTCCGGGTAATTCCCTGAAACTGTCATTTCGGCTCATTGCGAGAAGTCCCGCCTCTGGCGGGACAACAACGCAATCTCAGTGCTACCAAGGAGATTGCGTCGCTTGGCTCGCAATGACCAGAACCCGAACTTTTTGAGAGGTTACCCTGCTATGAAGTCAACCATTTGAAAAGCCAGGATTTTTGTGATACTCAAACGAAATCTGTATGGTCCTGTCTTGATTGTCGAATGGACGGTCGCAAGTGCAAAGAAGCCGTCATGGCGAAAAGACGTGTAGTAGCAAGCCATCAACACTTGCGCCCGCTGTACTACCCCCTGGCCGTCTAATATTCATTGCCGTTTCTCGATTTGGGCTTTTCGACATGAAATTAGAAGGTAAATTAGAGTATGGAAATACTGCTCCTAAATGACATTGTCATCATATTTGGGCTGTCCATTGCTATCCTCTTCATATGCCATCGACTTCGAGTGCCGGCGATTGTGGGATTTCTCTTTACCGGGATACTGACCGGGCCTTACGGACTTGGACTGGTAAAAGCAGTTCATGAAGTTGAAATTTTAGCTGAAGTCGGCGTTGTGTTATTGCTTTTTACTATCGGCATCGAGTTCTCACTTGAAAGGCTGCTGCAAATCAAGAAATCAGTCCTGATGGGAGGCTCGATTCAGGTCTTGCTAACACTTTTTGTTACTTTTGTTATAGCAAGGCGACTGGGGCAATCCGTTGGTGAATCGATCTTTATGGGATTTCTTATAGCCCTCAGCAGCACGGCCATTGTGCTCAAACTAATGCAGGAAAGAGCTGAAGTTGATAGCCCCCATGGACGTACAACTCTTGGCATCTTGATCTTCCAGGATATCATTATTGTTCCAATGATATTGGTTACGCCTCTGCTTGCCGGAGCAACAGGGGATTCGGGCGAAACCGTCCTCGTTCTTATTGCCAAAGTAATCGGAATCATCGGGTTGGTGATCGTCAGCGCCAAATGGATTGTACCACAGGTATTGTATCAAATCGCCCGGACGCGAAGCCAGGAGCTTTTCTTGTTGAGCGTAGTTCTAATATGCCTCGCAGCGGCGTGGATAACTTCCAGTGCGGGCCTTTCCCTTCCCCTGGGCGCTTTTTTGGCAGGATTGATCATTTCCGAATCTGAATACAGTCATCACGCACTCGGGAACATCCTACCCTTTCGGGATGTCTTTACAAGCTTCTTTTTTGTTTCCATTGGTATGCTGCTGGATATAGGTTTCCTTTTCCGGCAACCGGGAACCATTGCACTGATCGCTTTGGGCGTTTTGGTTTTAAAACCCATCATTGCCGGTCTTGCAACGGTTTTACTAGGATTCCCGCTTCGCACCTCAATTTTGGTTGGCCTTGCGCTCGGTCAGGTCGGTGAATTTTCGTTCATTTTATCCAAGACCGGTGTTCAATATGGTTTACTTGACCTAAATATTTATCAGATGTTTCTGGCTTTCTCTGTGCTTAGCATGGCGCTGACACCATTCATTATAACCCTGGCGCCCCGCCTAGCAGATATTATCCCACGGTTGCCGCTGCCGGAAAGGCTAATATCGGGCTTTTATGCTGTTTCGGAGATAAAAGTTGAAGACAGAAAACACCACCTTATTATCATCGGCTTCGGAGTGAACGGTAGGCACGTGGCACAGGCCGCCAGGGGAGCTGGTATTCCTTACGCAATCATTGAAATGAACCCCGAAACAGTAAGGAGCGAACAAGCAAGGGGTGAGCCAATTTATTATGGCGATTCAACCCAGGAGGCAGTACTTCAGCACGCAAACATCAAAGATGCGAGAATTGTTGTAGCTGCAATTAACGATCCCGCAGCAACCCGTAGAATTACCGAAGTCATTCGGAGACTTAATCCGAAAACTCACTTGATCGTACGAACCCGTTATCTCCAAGAAATGAAGCCCCTGTATGAATTAGGGGCTGACGAGGTCATCCCAGAAGAATTTGAGACATCAGTGGAAATCTTTACCCGGGTTTTGGCCAAATATTTCATACCCAGAGATGAAATCCAAAGGCTGGTCACTGAAGTGCGATCAGATGGTTACGAGATATTTCGAAACCTTTCCAAGACGTCGGCATCTTTTTGTGATTTGAAACTTGAGCTTCCCGATGTCGATATCAGTACGTTTCGGATCTTGCAAGGATCAGCGTTAATTGGGAAAACCCTTGCCCAGATCGAGTTAAGAAGGCGTTACGGAGTTTCCGTAGTGGCAATACGACGAGATGCGCAGATACTGTCCAACCCGGGTGCGCACACGCTGCTTCAGCCCAACGATGAGCTTTTTGTCCTTGGACCACCGGAAAAGATTGCCAAGGTGACGGGTTTATTGCATAACCCAGAAGAAAGAGAGGTGAGCTGATGAATCCATTCATGGCAGTGATTAGCGTAATCTTGGACCTTAAGCGGACATGTCCTGTTTGCAAAAGAGATCAGGTTGTCCCTGCAAGCAAAAGAAGCCAAACCGTGCCTTGTAAATTCTGCGGAGCAGATGTACCTCCACGCAAGGGCTTATGATGTCTAACAAGCACGAGAGTTCTTGCCAAATTGTTCATCAGCTCTGTTAAAATGCCCCTAACAAGCCGTTCAATGCGGCCAGCTATCTCTTCGCTAACCCCAGCTGGAAGATGTCTGCTATGTATGCATAGACACTGTGACACTGCTCTCGCATAGCTTTGATGTCGGGTCGATATGCGCATCCCACATTGGTTAGAGCGGTTAAAGATGTTTTCTTCAACCGTTTTTCCTCTTTTTGAGGAGCGGGTGGCCGGGGGATGGCACGGCTTACCGTCATAACCGCTTCGTCAACAATTCGCCAGATCTCCTCTTCCGAGCCTGCACTTTCTCACCGACTAAAATGACGTACTTTTTTGGCGTCTTTAATAGACGACCCTTTCATTTCAGTTCAGGAAACCTGGTCTTGTGGGCCAGGTCGCCGACTTCGCCAGCCTACTCCGCCGAAGTGGCAACGGCTACGAAGGCCGGGAAGTAGACTTGGCTACGACGTCTCCGCCCGCCTGCGGGCCGAAGCCTATGGCGGAGAGCCCGAAGGCGAACCACAACTTTAAGGCATTTCTTTGCTGGCGCTCCCTGATGATCGGTGAATGGAAAATGGAAGGCTGTGAAAACTTACAATCGTTACAACTTGGGAAATCGGCAACGGACGCCCGCGATCAGAAGGTAATTTTGTATAACAACGCCACGGCCTGGCCTTCATCCGGCCTCATCACCGAAGCCTCCAAGGTTGAATGTTCCTTCAAATAGCGAAAGAAATCGCGCTTCTGTTTGCGGTTGTATTTGTGAGCACTGCTAACAGCGCTATAGATATTGCCGGAATAGAGTCCAATCTCAAAAAAGGTTATCAGGCCCCCGAGGGCCTCATTTTCGTGATCAAATGCCTCATAGGCGGCAAGTATCATGGCGCCGTTTAGCAAGAAAGCGATGAAAGCGTCTCTGTACCTTTCGCAATAGAGGTGCCCGGCGCCGGGAATCACAGCAAGCCAGCCTGCAGCATGTGGATTTTTAGTTTTCACGAATTTTTTTTTATTGATTTTTTCGGACAGATCCTGGAGACGGTAGGCATTTTTGTTCTCCGGACTGATGCTATCAAAGGAGGCCTCGGCCTTTTCCCATTGGTCCATCTCAAGGTAGATCCATCCCCGCCTGTAGTGTAACTCATCCTTCACATCAGGGTCCTGGGTAATCATCAGGAGCCTGTCCAATACAACGAAAGCCGCGTCATATTGCTTCAGCTTCACGTAGCACTCGGCCGCCTTGAAATAGGATTTTACGGCAAACTCTGTATCACGGTATTTTTCAATCAAAGAATCAAAGGCGTCGATCGCCTGTTTGAAACGCTCTCCCTTGACATAGGAAAGCCCCACTTTGTACATGGTCAATTCCACACGCGGGTCTTGAGGGAAAAAGTGAATGAAACGCTCATATTCGCTGATTGCCCTGTAATATTCCCTTGTTGTGAAATAGGCTTCAGCAAACCGGAACTGCTCATCGGCTGTTATGACTACGGATGTCTGGCCATGGACAAATCGAGGGACAAGGGCGAAGAAAACAAGCCAGAACAGCAGCACAAAACCCGGCAAGCGTTTGCTATAGGTTTTCAGATAGTTAATTTCACAAGGCCAGAGGGAGAAATACGAGTAAGGCGTACTGGTGGGTACGTCGTCGAGGATTTCGACCGATAACGCAGTGAAATTGATTATCTGAAGTTCTATATTTTCCAATTAACAAATTACCTTCTGGAACACCAAAACAGCCGACAAGACCAGGCCCAGGGCAAGGTGCGTCTGGATGGTCAGGGCTTGGGCCGGGATAATTTCGTCGTAGGTTTCGTAGTGCAGGTTCAGGATCTTGATCGCCTTAAGCGGCAGCGGTATGGTCAGAAGAGCCGCGAGACAGAGCCACGGCGCCTTTCGGCCCAAAACCCAGTAAAGCACCACGGCGTAGGGACTGAGCATGAGCAATGAATAAATCCTGCGCGAGCGGTTGCGGCCCAGTCGAACGACCCAGTTCAGCTTTCCAGCGCCCCGGTCCGCATCATAGTCCGGAAACTGGTTGATCCAAATCACGGCTGTGATCAAAAAGCCAAGAGGGATACCCAAGGTGAAGGCCTGCCACGTGAAAAGACCTGTCATCACGTAATAGGTCCCCCAGGTAATCAGGGGGCCAAAGGCCAGGAAAATGGTCATCTCCCCAAGGCCCCGGGACATGAGACTCACGGGGGCCGCGGAATAGACGTATCCTGCCAGAAGCCCCATCATGCCTACGATTATCACAAAGGGTCGCCCTGAAAGGGCCAGCCACAAACCACACCCGATCCCCAGGACAAAGAAGCCCATTGCCATAGCCCATACCGTCCTGGCATCCATCAGCCTTTCCTGGATCACCCGGCTCCCGCCACTAAAAGGGGTAGGGTGCAGGTTGATCCTGTCGCTTCCGGGATCATCGTAATAGTCGTTGATCAGATTGCCACCCAGATGAAGGGAACCTACGCCGGTCATCACGACAACAAAAAGCCAAAAATGAAAGGCCCCGTGCAGGAAACTCAGGGCAGCCGCCACGATCACAGGCATGAGAGAGCCTGTCAAGAAAGGAAGGCGCATGGCTTTCACGTATATCTTCATCACATACTTTTTCCCCTTTTCTGCATAGCAGTGTGTGTCAAGTAGCATATCGGCCTTGGCATTGCAAGAACCTGCACAAGGTTAGACACGCTAGGAGGCTCTCCGAGAATAAGAAATTCTTTGCAAGGTCAAGGAAGGTGATCCGCCTCCGGCGGATTAACCACAGGAATACATTGAGTATTTTGACCCGCCTCCGGCGGATGAGCCTGACCTGTCTGCGTGGGGATACGCACAGGCTGGCGCCGAGATTGCGGAAAATACCATTCTCGGACAGTCTCTTGGAATCTACTTGAAAACCTGGTCATGGTGAGCTAGGAATCTCGTGTCAATCAAAAAGCCCTCACTGCATGGAGGTTGGGAGTCTCATGGAACCCACAAAAGCCAGAGTACGTTTGATCCGTCATACGGCCGGGCCGGAAGGCCTGATCGCCTCGGCCGCCAAGCTATGTTATGCAAAGGATACCTCAAGTGTCCTCGAACAGGAGAAAGACGAAGCTGAAAAGTTCGTAAAAATGCTTCGCAATATGGGCCATATGAGCCCTGTTGAGCATGCTTCCTTCACCTTCTATATCGAGGGCGTATCACGGGCCATGACCCACCAACTCGTCCGGCACCGGTTGGCGAGTTACTCTCAGCGGAGCCAGCGATATGTGCGGCATGACGGGTTTGAATATGTGATTCCGCCGCAATTCAAGGGCAAAAAGGTTAGGGAAAACGATACCGAGATCGACGCGGAAGAGTATTTTGAAGAAACCATGGCTTACCTGGCCGGGCGTTATGCCAGGCTCAACGAGGCCCTGGGAGGTAGTGGCGAGTCAAGCAACGAAGATGCCCGCTATGTGCTTCCCAATGCGTGTGAGACCAAGATATTCGTCACCATGAACGCGAGGGCGCTTCTTCATTTCTTTGAAGAACGCCTCTGCCTCCGGGCGCAGTGGGAAATACGCGGCGTGGCGGATCAGATGCTCGTGCTTGTCCAGAAAGTCTGCCCGGGTGTCTTTAAAGGAGCAGGCCCCAAGTGTGTGCGCCTTGGGAAATGCCCTGAAGGAAAGATGACTTGTGGGGATTTTGAGAAAATAAAGAAGCGCTATGCGGCTTAACATACAAGATTCCCCTTGACGGGAGCCGTACAGAACCTATATAGAGATAACCGTGGCGCCTGATTAAGGGCTTAATGGGGAATCCCGTTAAAATCGGGAGCGGGCCCGCCGCTGTAACCTCGTCCTTTTCTGCTCAGAAAAGGAAACTCTTTTAGCATTTTTTTACCACTGTTCCGATGGACCGGGATGGGAAGGTCGCTGGAAGGGCGGGGGAGCCAGAAGACCTGCCACGAAAAGAAACAAAGTGTCTCACATCCTCGCGTGCCGGTATGTGAACACTATTACAGGTTGAGGATAAAAAAGGGAAATCCCCAGGCTGAATCATCGGTCTGGGGATTTTTTTTTGTTGCCGGCATTTCAAGAGAATTCGACGTGACGATGCTTCGCAAGACCATACTTACAAGCCTTTTCTTGACCTTATGCCTTGTCTTGTCTGCCTGCTTATTGTCCGTGTGCCGGGCTGACAAAAACGCCCAACTTTTCACAGCACCCGCCGGCGATGCACACAGGCGTAGCCCGGAAGCGCAACGCGTCGTTTCCATGGCCCCCAACATCACGGAGACTATCTTTGCATTAGAGTGTGGAGATCGCCTGGTAGGGGTAACCGATTTCTGCTTATTCCCCGTTGAAGCGAGTGCCATACCAAAGGTGGGGGCATACTATAATCCCAATCTGGAAAGGCTTACCGCCTTGCGTCCCGACCTCGTGGTCTTACAGGGAAAACACGAAAAGGTGGATGCCTTTTGCCGGGCCAAGGGCATTGGCGTCCTGCATGTTGCCATGGACAGTATCTCATCTATCTATGGCGGTATTGTCGATCTGGGTAAAGCGCTTCAATGTCCAGAACGTGCCGAGAACCTATGCACCGGCATTCGCAAGGAGCTGAAGTCTGTTCGGAGCGACGTAGCCGGTTTTGCCCGCCACAAGGTCTTTATCTGTTTGGGCCGGGCTCCTGCCGGCCTGACCAGCTTGTACACTGCAGGAGGACCGAGCTTTATCAGTGAGATACTCCAAATCGCCGGCGGGGACAATGTCTTCCAAGATGTGACACTGCCTTATCCGGAGGCATCCAAGGAGAGCTTGATCAAGCGGGCGCCGGAAGTCATTATCGAAATACGTCCTGGTGAAAATCTCTCAGATCAAAGAAAAAAGCAGATGATAGCAGAATGGGACATCCTCCGTGGCGTTCCGGGGGTTGCTCATCATAGGGTTTATGTACTTACGGAGGACTTCCTTCTTGTGCCCGGACCCCGCGTCGGACTGGCTGCACGCTTTCTGGCACGTACACTCCATCAGGAGATCCAAGATGGGTCATAATCCGCTTTCGGTAGAATCCGTCACTTATCAATATGCGGCAAGCGAATGGCGACTGTTTCCGTCATCCTTTTCTGTGATGAAAGGTGAAATTCTCGGGATCATCGGCCCAAACGGATCAGGCAAAAGCACGCTGTTGAAGCTTGCTGCCCGCATATTATCTCCAGGGGCCGGAACGGTCCTCCTTGATGGAAGGGACTTGAACGGGATGGGTCGGCGTGAAATTGCCCGATACCTTGCCTATCTTCCCCAGGATGCTCAAAGTCACCTGGACTACACAGTCGAAGAAGTCGTGGGTATGGGACGCTTTGCCCACGCAAGAGGCATGGGGTTTCTTGGCCCGGACGATATTGACGTGGTCACAAGGTCTCTATTCCAGACAGAGACCGAAGGCTTTCGTGAACGTTCACTCTCAAGGCTTTCAGGGGGTGAGCGCCAGCGGGTATTTCTGGCTTCGGTGATCGCCCAGGAGCCAAAAGTTCTGCTGCTGGACGAACCGACAAGCGCCCTCGACATCCACCATCAGGTCAGGTTCTTCAACCTTCTCACTGACCTTGTGGCAGAAGGCATGGCCGTAGCCGTGGTCATGCATGACCTGAATCTGGCTTCTCTGTTTAGCGACCGCATCTTGTTGCTGAAACAAGGGAAAATCGTCCACCAGGGAAGCCCGGAAGAGATCCTGAACAAAGAGATATTACAGGAGATCTACGGCGACGGAGTGGAGATTGTAGAGCATCCGGCCACCGGTCGTCCGGTGGTGCTTCCAACAACGGCACCTGTGCAACACAAAAAAGGAATATCATAACCGCGATGCTTACGCCAAGAAAATGTGCTTTGATTCTGGCTGGTTACGTGTTGTTGTCCTGCGCTGTTCTTGTGACTGCACCGTTTTTTGGCAGTGAGCCACTGGCGTTCGACAATGTCGTGGATGCTCTCTTTTCCCACAGGCCTCACGTTGATGCTGACATTTTTTTCTACCATCGCATACCCCGCGTGTTGCTCGCCTTTCTGGTAGGCGGCTCTCTGGCTGTGGCAGGTAGCGCTCTGCAAGTAGTACTGCGGAACCCCCTGGCAGAGCCGTTTATCCTTGGCGTAGCCGGTGGCGGGGCTGTGGGCGCAGTCATTGCCATATCCGTTCCCGGACTCTTGATCCGTTTGGGCCCATTTTCATCCGTGCAACTTCTCAGCCTGCTTGGATGCATCCTTTGCATATGCGGCATCTACCGGCTTGCCTCAAGGCCCGTGGGCATCTCCATGACCAGCATTTTGCTCGCCGGAGTGACGATCAACATCCTTTGCGGGGCCGCTATCTTGCTGGTGCGCTATCTGGTCAGCCCTCACCTGCTGGTTGCCATGGACCGATGGATGATGGGAGGGCTCGATGTGATCGGATACCGAGAGCTATCCGCCCTCCTGCCACTACTCTTGCCAGGCCTTGCCTTGCTTTTCATACAGGGCCCGGCCCTGAACCTGCTCGCATTTGGCGAAGACATGGCCACGGGCCACGGCGTGAATGTCGCATCGGTCCAGAAACAGATCCTTGCAGGCACCGGCCTTGCGACTGCAGCCGCTGTTTCCCTGGCAGGCCCCATAGGTTTTGTGGGCCTGATTATCCCTCATGCCGTGCGGCGTCTGTCAGGGGTTGATCACCGAGTAGTTCTTCCCGCCTCATTCTGCCTGGGAGGGGCCTTTTTGACGGTGTGCGACCTGGTAGCCCGAACAGTGGTGGCGCCCACGGAAATGCCTGTGGGCATTATTACGGCGATAATAGGAGGGCCAATTTTTCTCAGGATTTTGCTTAAGGGGAGACGTCGCGAATGAGTTCAGGCAGTGCCTGTTATATCAGCATTACTGGGGTATGGTGTCTCATGAAGAGCTTCAGAGAGTCAGGATATGTTCGCAGCATAAATCAATCTCGTTTTTTCACAGCCTCAGGTAGGCTGGGAGACTCGACTGGAAAGGGAGGAATGCAAAATGAAAAAGCTTCTTGTTTTGTTCGTGTCACTATTTTTTCTGACAACAGCATTGGCCGACGCCGAAGTCACAAGTTTTGAGGATCTGGATTTAGATGCTGATTCTTACTGGAATGGTTCTGATGGTTCAGGGGGGTTCACCAGCGGTGGCACCAATTTCAACAACAGCTATAATGCCGACTGGGACAGTTGGGATGGCTTTTCCTATTCCAATATGACGGACAATAAGATTGTTGGTTTGGATGGGCAGTATAATGCAATAACTGGTAGAGGTGTCATAAGCAGCAACTATGTGGTTGGTTATGTTGGTTGGGCAGATCCACCCACGGTAACT
>JAFGFW010000138.1 GCA_016930875.1 Deltaproteobacteria bacterium
CAAAATTCAACAGCTTTAATAGCCTCTTCTATTTTTTCAAGTGCTGCATCGGTAAGGCTACGCTGGTGGCGCTTGCTTCGCATTTTCGTTTCCATCCCTACTCAGAGGAGGGCCTTTGCCTGCAAGGTGGTAGTTATTCTCCACCACTACTGTTTTTTTCGCTGAAACCCGTTTTTCCAGATCTGCGCCTTGCGCTTGGCATCGCCATATTTTCCAAATCCACCGCCCGTGGCACTTCCTTGAAAATCGTGCATCAGACTTTTTCAACAAATTCAATAACGGCCCCAAAGTTTCACAAAGTCTCACTTGAGCTCGCCATTTAGCCATTCGAGGTAGTCATCGCTGCCGGAGACAATGGGCAAAGCGATTATTTCCGGCGTCTCATAAGGGTGGAGAAGCTTGATTGCTTTCTCAACTTTGCCGTAAAGGCTCTTTTTACTCTTTATGAGGCACTGCCATTCTTCGGCAGTCTCTACGTTGTCCTTCCACCAATAGGTGCTGACAATCGGCCCGACAAGCTGAACGCAGGCAGCCAATCTTTTTTCTACCAAGGCTTTAGCAATTTTTTTGCCGTCTTCTCTTGTCTCGGTTGTCGTAACCACCTGGACGTATGTTTCCATCCTGCCCCCCTCTTCTCCTACTCCCGCACATCATTTTCGGACACAGCGCAAGCGAAATTTGTCAAATCAAAAAATCTGACCCTACGCCTAAGTCTGTCAAGAATGAAGACCTCCCCCCTTCCCCTTTCAAAACGCTTTATAAATCCGCGCAAGGGCTGGATCATTCCATTTGCACAACATTGGCAGATCTTGAGGGGAGCTTGAGGTACGTACATATGAACCGCTCGAAGAAATTTTGGTTTGGGCAACAGCCCCTTGAGATCTGACCCCCATGATTTTCGGCGCCACTACCACCACCACGGATGGAAGGGATCGTAGGGGCGCCACGGGCGGTGCCAGTAGGGATAGTACGGATCGTACGGTCTCGCATAACGGGCCTCTTTGGACCAAAGATGAAGCTCTATGGACTCTATCAGAGGATAGGGATAGGTGGTGTTTCCCAGTTGCCTGGAGAGGGTTCCCTGCACCGTACCGCCCACGGTGAGTTTCCGGTCCTTGCTGAAAACCTCCGGATCCAGAAAATCTCTCGTTTGGACCAGAAAGCGCCCCTCGGACAGGTCCTGCGACTTGGGTCTGTTCTGGAAATCGAGCGGTGCCTGCAAAATGACCAGCAGTGTCCTGTTCGGCTCATTGATGGTCTCGATGATATAGCCTCCCAGGATGACACGCTGTCCCTTGTACGCCTCCGTATCCTTTAGCAGGGCCTTGAAAGGTGTGGGTATCGCCTCGGCACGGAATTGCCTGGAAGGCACCGTGGCGCAACCGGTCAGACAACCGGCAACGAGAAACGAAACCAAGACGGCAAGTGCAACTTTTTGGATTCCACCAAAAGACATGAGCTCCCTCCGGAAAACGGGTTCTCCGACAGGCCGGCGCCGGGGCCTAAAATGACGTGCCGACCCCGATGCCGAAGTGGAATTGGGGCGATCTCCCTTGCCGGCCGCGCCAAGACGTGATCTCGAGGATCTCCACGACCGCATGGTCGTAGGCAAAGCTGCCGATAAGCCGGGATTCACCGCCGGTCACCGTGCCCACAACCGTGACCAGGGTCCCTTTTTCGTAGAGCGCGGGATCAAGGAACCCGGTTGATCGGAGCAAGAAACGCCCTTCCGTCCGGTCCCCGTCTTCGGGTCGCCCTCGCCCGTCAAGGGGCAGTTGCAGGACGGTCATCTCCGAAGTGGGTTGACCGCCTTGCGTTTCGATGACCCTGCCTCCCAGCATGACCACCTCGCCCCGGTGCCGGTCGATATCCACCTGCAGGGCCGAAAACGATCCGTGGTACGTGACCTGCGAGCGGGCGTGCCCGGAGATGCCGCTCGCACACCCGACCATGGTCGGAACAAGGCAGAAGAGAAACAATCGTCCTGTCCAGCTCACCGCCGATACCCCCTTTTTCGCAGTTTGACACCAAGATCACCGAAACGCGTCATTTATGAACGCAAACCCGGCTATCATTCCTGGACATCTCTACTCCTTCAAAGTGCCCTAACATAGCCAAAATCGGAAAACAAGTTTCAATCCTTGTTTTAGTGGATGTCTGCTCATTTGATTTTTTGACCGCCTGAGGAGTAAGTCAACATAGCCTGCCCTGTGAAATCATGTTTGCTTTTATTTAACTGGGGCCAATAACGTCCCGTATCTTCCCCCGTATCTTCCCCCAGTCAAAGCCTCATCCCCTAGCCTATGCCGGTTTATCCCGGCGCTTTCTAAACGTCCCGGTTCCGCCCACGCCGCACATTTTCCGGAAATAAATGGGTGTTCTCTTTCCCCTAAATTGTCAAATATCCATCAGGGCTCAGGCTAGTTGCCAACATCACCATATTGATGTCACGATGCTCTGTCCAGCTAGTGACTTCTCTGCTTGTGGGTTCAAGCCAAAAGTTTTCAATGACTTCAATCAAGGCCGTATACCCCGCCAGGGTTTCACTCAGCGTGCGCAGGTGTCGATTGTTATTGAAAAGGCCTGGATTTTCTTCAATCAATTCCTGCAACTTGTCAACAGCCCGTAAACCAATCGACAATCCCAGCTCACGAAATGCAAAACGGTATTCAGCGGGAAGCTTCAAGGAATTGTTTCTCGTGTAGGATTCCAGGCCCAGCAGGGAGAAATTCAATAAAATCTCCAGCAGATCGGTTTGTTCAAAATTTTCATTAGTGACCAATCGCGCCACTCTGAAGGAGTCACACAATAGACCTCCGAGACCAAGCGGGTCATCTGTGGCCCAGCTTTTTCCCTCACAAATAGTGGCCATGTCGGTGATCTCCGCTTTGAGATCCGGCCACTCGGAGTTTTCAAAATGTTTAGCACCGCTCGCCTGAAGCTGTTGGTACGTAATGAATCCATCGAGGGGGTCGTGATGTCCCATGGATTCTACGAGAGGATAGGAGAGGTCTATGCTCATTTTCCAGTACATGCGTTTCTGACCGCCTGACAATGGAACATAGGTAAACGTGTCATGGGCCGTTTTCGCAAGCTCAATCGCCAACCTAGTGTAGGTTTCATCCCCGGTGACCCGGCTTACACGATTGAGAGCGTGCATCCATTTCGTCAGGTAATGATAGTACTGCCCGTCCCGATCCCACTCCAAACGTTCGTCAAAGGGATCAGCAGACCTCCGTTCGTTCATCTGTTTACCGATCCTCAACCCTCCTTTTGTAGGATGAATTTTACCCTCCTTCTCGTCAAGGCCGCTGATCCAGCCGGTCCGGGGGTCGTCTTCACGGTGTCGTCCGAGTATGTTATGAACCTGATCGACAAGGCGCAATGCAAGGTTCTTGTATTTTTCATCAGTTGTTTGACGATAAAGCTCCAGGAAGTTGCACACGGCAAAAGCGTCCGTCCATAAGTAGCGCCGTGGGACCTTCGTGGCCGGTGAAAGTCCGGTCTGATTGGCAAATTCCGTCATGATTTCCAGGACCATAGACCTGGAGGCGTTTTGTTTCATATTTGTGAACAAGTCAAATCTGCTCTCTGTTGATGTAGTTCGATGTCCTAGCTCAAAACTGTAAAACTAAAGGGAGTCCCCAAGATTTTTTCTAACATCACTTCTCTAACAGATCTACGATAAAGATCGAAAAAAGAATCCTGATCCAGATGCTTAAAATATTTCTTAACAAGGTTCTTCAAAGAATCAGGTTCGCCTATATATATCCAGTCATCAATTGAGCCTAAAAAACAGTACCGCTCCGCAATGAAGGTCCTCCTTGTCTCACTCTCAAGAGTAAATCTCACAATTGAACCGTAATCTACAGCAATATTAATGAACTGGCATTTGGGGTTTCCTTTATTTTCCTCATTATCACACCTAGATCTATACGAGTTTAATCGAAGCAATTGCGTAACTGGGGGCCTATGCTTTTATGCAAATCTCTGTCTATCCTGCCTTATTCCACAGATGAAAGTGTTCTGAGCACAAACCTCCTTCATTTTGCAACTCAGCTCTGGCCTGACTGGCAGGGAAACTTGCGGGCAAACCATAAAATCATAGGCGTCTCCATAGTCGTCCCTGAGGCAACAATTATCAACTCGTTGATCGACTTTCTTAGTTTCTTAAGGATGTCCCGATTGAATAAAGCTTGCCGTTTATATGCTTTCTTGTTTTCCAATATCCGCTGTCTCCCGGCGTGATCTTACAGCGACATCTGCATATAAGGCACTGCATCCGCTGGTCTTCTAATGGTTGACAAAGCACAGTCTGGTGCATCGTTTTCACGAAAGACCCAGTATTTCCTTCAGTCGCTTGGCATTCTTAACCGCATGTCCTTCAAAGTCATTGTCAAAATAGAGGTACGTATCCTTCTCCCATTCGTCGATCTTTTGGGCCCAAGTCTGAAGCTCTCCTTCTGAATAGTCAGAGGCGTAAAGCTTCTTGGAGCCATGTAGGCGGACGTAGACAAAATCTCCAGTTACGACTTCATGGTAAGGATATCTGCCCGCCGTATCTGCAATGCAGAAGGCAATGTTGTGCTTTTTTAGGATAGCAAAAAGCCGGTCGGTGATCCAGGAAGGGTGCCGTACCTCCAGGGCATGGAGCAAAGATGGGTTCAAGGATCGACAAAAGTGCTCAAACTCATTTTCATCAAAGGAAAGACTTGGCGGCAGCTGAAAGAGAATAGGCCCCTGTTTTTCTTTGAGGCCGGATGCAGCCGTATAGAATCGCTCCAAAGGCTCCCCCGGCTCTTTCAGGCGCTTTATGTGGGTAATATATTTATTGGCCTTTAGCGCCCAAAGGAAACGCTCAGGTGTCCGGGTCTTCCAGTTTTCGAAGGTCTTGACAAGGGGAAGCCGGTAAAAGGAGGAATTGAGCTCTACCGTGTCAAAATGTTGGGTATAGTATTCCAGCCATCTTGATTTGGGCCAGTCTTCAGGATAGAATAGTTTTATCCAGTGCGTGTAGGTCCAACCTGATGTGCCGATTCTTATTTGTTGTTCCATTGGGCTATTTTATGAGTGGCTGAAGGTCCAGTCAATATCGCATTTTTTGTCCTTGACCGCACAAAAAAAAGAACCGACGGATTACAACGATATATCAATGAAACCGTGTTCTTGAAGCTGGATTCTTTTTGTGCTTTCATTAGCTTAGCGGCGTTCGCCTTGAAAAGAGGCGTAATTGGCTCTCTTTGTGTTTCCATTTCTTGAAATAGCGTTTTTGATATGTCTGAAAGGAAAAAGACCACTTGCAGGCTGAAGAAACAGGGGTTTGCCCCCGGAAGCTGCCGGGTCAAGGTGCACGATAAATACGAACTGGCTTGCCAGGCGACCTTGAAACCGGAAGACGGTTCTTGGCATCGGCTTATCACGTCTATTCATCTATCCCGCCCCGAAAACTATCTTTCCATCTATCAATCCGGATGCAACTTTTCCTGTCGCAAGTGTCATTCATGGTACTTTAGCAAGGTAAAGGACGGCACATGGTACAGTCCGAAAGATATCCTGGCTAAAGCAGTAGAATACGAAAAGATGGTCACCCTCTGGGAGCCAAGAGACAAAGCCACGTCCTGGCATGCGCACGATACTTGCAGGTGCTGCGGAAGCTGTGTGCTCCATGGAAAAAAATCAATTAATTGCCCAGGAATACTGGATGCAAAATCGGTGGTTTTGAGCCCTCAGGGATTTGGCCCGGCCCGGAACATCGTCGCCTTTACCGGGGGAGACGTCACCTGCTGCCCAAAGAGATAACAAAACGAGGGTTCGTGCTGGAGGTCCTTTCCCTGTTGATTCCACGCCTGGTTGAAGCAGATCAACTGGAAAAAATTGCCCTAACTCTAAAGACTGTGGACAGGGGAATCCCTTTTACCATCCTCGCCTTTTTCCCTGAACACAACATGAAGGATTTCAGAAGCCCCACTGTAGAAGAAATGGTACGGGCCTATGAAGCCGTAAAGTCTATTGGCCTGACAAATATCCGCCTGGGTAATGTGGGGGTCTGTGCACGCACTGAAAAAGACAGGAAATACCTCGTGGCGCATGTTGATAGTAGTGCCTTTTGACACGATTTAGGCCAATTGGGGCATATCGAAAATCGAAGTTCGGCAATGTCCTTATTAGAAACCCTCATTTCTCTCAGCTGCTTTTAGCTTGTGGCACTCATAAGCTCTGCAATACAGTGGCCGATAAGGATAAATACTGCACCCCTCACCGGGCTCTAAATACCAGCACCCCTTGCAAAACTTTTGGCAGCTAATGCAAAATTGCTGTTTTTCGGTGGGATTATGTTTAATGCACAAAGATTTATTGGAAAAAACGTCTTGATGACAGCTCAAAGGAATTATTGTTTGGGCAACAGCCCGTGTAGACTTAACAACTTTGTTTCCGATATCCTATCACTAAATCCATTTCACAATTTCATCCGTTTGAACCCTGTCAGTTCTGAATGCGTTAACTGGTGATTCCATATCAGGATATCCAATTGAAATACCAAGAACGAGGCGTTTTGTTTCAGCAATGGAAAGAAACTTCTTTATGTCCTGAGCATAATCGGTTGCAAACGCTTGGGGAACAGTACCGAGGCCGTTGGCATGTGCGGAAAGCATTAAACTCTGGGCGAACAATCCCAAGTCAAACAGGGACCATGGAGTCAGCGAGGCATCCTGGAATAGATAGATGGCATGCGGTGCACCATAGAAACTGAAATTTGCTTTCTTTGCTTTTATTAAATTTTCAGGATCATTCATATCGATGCCAGTAGCCGCAGAACGCATTTTGAGAAGATGATCAATTCTTGCAGCCTCAGCCGCCGGCCATGATTCCGGGGTCGGCAGATCAGGACATGGCTTTCTGCCATTTTCCAGAAGTCCGATCAGCATGTTTGATAGCGCCTCTTTTTTATCACCTGAGAGTATTACGGCTTCCCATGGTTGGCTGTTTTTATATGAAGGGCTCCATTTGGCAATATTGATTACGTCCAAGAGCACCTCCTTTGGAACAGGTTCAGATCTGAATTTGCGTATGCTCATCCTTGTTTTGATACACTCAATAGCGTCCATTGTTACCCCCTCCTTTACTACTTATCTCATCAATTGACATTCAAGTTCTTTGACGCTTTTTTCCAGTTCTCTTATTCTTTGTTGATAGGTAAGGGCTATGGCAATCCCGGCCGGCAGAAGATGAAAAAATCCAGGAACCAGGGCCTTTCCTGCAATGCGCAATTTCTGGCCTGATTGAGCGCCTGGTTTGATATTAAGACTGAATATCCAATGAGTTCGTTTTGGTCATTGTGTCATTATGGTATTCGAATTTGTTTCGAATTTCGAGTTTCGATATTCGGATTTTGCCTGAACAGGACTTTTCGTTCAGGCACTAGTTAGGCCACAAATACCTCGCCTCCCCGAACCCAAGCTATGGTGCGGCCCGGGAGTTCGAAGTACTGTTTCATGGCCTTGGCAATTGTAAGCTCCGTGGTCTGACAGCCCATCTGTTCACAGAACTGTGTCAATGCCGCTTTGGCTGTCTGAAAAACATAGTACCGATGAGTATAACCAGTGAATTCAACTTCACGCCTCCTCGCCATGACGCCTTCTTTGCACTTGCGAGCGTCCAATGAATGCAAAGCCCGGCACGCAAAAGGGCGCACATCATACACAGAGCATTTCCCGCTTGCCAGAAAGATACACGGGGTATCGTGAAGGACCTTTGCTCTTTCTTCAACGCCTCTTCCGTCTCTAAGGCGAAGGGTCCTGTCGATCTTTTTCATCAAGCCCGCCACCGCACCTTCAGAAAATGTCTGTTTGACGTGGTTTCCAAGAAGCAAGGCCTCTGCCGGAGTTAACACAACCTCATAACAGCAGCAGTAGTAACACCCGACCTTGCACGCTACTGGTTCGGCCAACGGTTCTTTTGATTCATAGTCTTCAATGATCTGATCTGCAAAGCGAAATGCCTGTGAGACCAGTGCAAGGGCACCCTCCCTGGTCCTGCCCCCCTGCATTGCTCTGGCGGCCAGTTCACTGATAGTCCCAAAAAGGACGTCATGGCCCTTGCCCGGTGCTTTGTCATCAAGAGTCTGTTCGATGCCGAGATTGTGTGTTTCCGAGTAGTCGCTCATTCCTTATCTCATCGACGTCCCGCTAGTTCCCTACCTTCCTCATTCGCATTTTGTCAAATGTGTAGGTCTTGCCGTGAGGCTTCCCCGAGGCTTCCCAAAAATTGCCATTCCAAGACCTTATTTGGGATAAATTATGAGCGTTTCGAACTAGTTAGCATGCCCCGACTCTATCAGCTATCAGCTTCAAGCAACCTCTCAAATTCAAGCCCCGGCCCGATGCATCGCCATCCTTCTTTCTTCAACTGGGTTCCGGTTGTCTTGAAGTCAACACCTTCCAGCTCTTTCAAAACATGAGCACGCTCTCGCTCATCGACCCAAAAGGAAACCGCTTTGCCTGCCTTTGTGAGCAGGATGTAGCGGCCGCTTGTATGCTGAAACACGCGCTGATTTTTTAGCTTGTCCTTGTTCTTTTCTGTCATCCGTCTTTTCCCAAATAGGCATCGTCATATTTTCCAAATCTACCGCTCATGGACACTCGCCTGAAGATCTCGCATCAGAGTAATTCAACATAGCCTGCCCTGTGAAATCATGTTTGCTTTTATTTAACTGGGGTCAATAACGTCCCGTATCTCCCCCGTAAAACTAAAGACCATCCCCAAGCTCAAGCTTCATAAAACCCTAACAAGCGAGCAGCCTCATCCCAACGGAATGGCAGGGGAAGCTAATGAATCACCGACAACAACCGGGCAAAAAACTCTGGCGAGTCTCTGTTATTTTCAGTTACGCCTACTACCAAGACATCGTCACGGGCCTTGATTTTTTCTATGAATTTGTCTCCTTTTTGAGCAATAGAGCCGATCACAGGGTGCTGTGCATCGAGAACCTTGACCAATGTCTCTCTGAACAGCGAAGAGAAACACTCCATCTTTCCCACTTCATCAACCACGACAACTTCATCAGGCTCAGAGGGCGTCATCGATGGAACCGCAATATGTTCAATGTCGTGAAGGCTCACGCCATATTTGCCCACCTTGAAACGGCTCTTTATGTTTTGGTGGGCAAGCACACCCTTTTTGCCATCAAGGGTAGTTATGGAAAATCCAGTCCTCCTGCCCTTTTCTCTCATCTCACGGGTGAAAAACCCAGTCGCTGGCCTCTTGATCCGCCTCGCCATCTTCTCGATCAGGGTCGATTTGCCACATCGAGGGGGGCCGGTCAAAAAAATGCTCTTGGCTTTCACTTGGATTCTTTAAAGATATTTTTTCTTCTTAGGTCTATTCTGGTGTCTGCCTTGCGCTTGGCATCGCCATATTATCCCTAATGTTGCAAAAGTCGAGGATGCCGCAGATCCAAGACGTCGAGGGTGAAGCTGTAGTAGTTTACCGCGAACCCTTGACAACGCAGGAGATGCGGTATCATCGGCTTTCCCGAAGGGTAAACAACATGGCA
>JAFGFW010000139.1 GCA_016930875.1 Deltaproteobacteria bacterium
TGATGCGCCGACCTGCCTGCCGGCAGGCAGGTCCATCCCGCCTGGCTGCGTTGCTCGTCGGTTAAATAGCTTGCTATTCGCCCTCCTTGCGCCTTGCCATACGTGCGCCTCGACTCCTGAAAATGTAAATTTATTTCTTCGCGAACCCTAAGTTCTGTTTGACGAAGGTGAGTCGCCTATCTTAAGGTACACTCCGACTTTCTATTGGAAAGGAATCCTACCATGGAATCGTTCAAAAATAAAGCCCTTGAAGCCACCGAGTTTGTAGGGGCCAAGATTTCGGCCCGGCCAGACATAGGTTTGCTTGTTGGCACAGGCCTTGGCGCTAGTGTAGAGAGTCTGGAAGAGGGCATGTCTGTGGACTACGGGGATATTCCGCACTTCCCCGTTTCAACGGTTGTGAGCCATCAAGGGAGGTTGTTGTTTGGCAACATGAAAGGAAAACCAATCCTGGCCATGCAGGGACGTTTTCACTATTATGAAGGTTACAGCGTGAAAGAGGTCACTTTGCCGGTAAGGGTTATGCAACTCCTTGGTGTTAAGACACTCATAGTGTCGAACGCATCAGGGGGGATCAATCCTTTGTTTTGCGCTGGTGATATCATGGTCATAACAGACCATATCAATCTAACTGGCAGCAATCCCCTTATCGGGCCTAATGTGGAGGAGTGGGGGCCGCGATTTCCGGATATGATGCAAGTCTACGACCCAAAACTCATTGCCATTGCAGAGAACGCCGGCCTCGAAAACCGTATTCGTGTTCAGAAAGGAGTATATGTGGGGCTTGCAGGCCCGTCTCTTGAAACAAGAGCGGAGATTCGTTTTTTGAAGACTATTGGCGCTGATGCCGTGGGGCTTTCTACGATTCCTGAGGTGATTGCAGCTGTGCACGGGGGGATGGCCATCCTCGGCCTTTCGGTTATTACCAATATGAATCTGCCGGACAACCCAAAGCCTTGTCGGATTGATGAAGTCATTGCCACGGCCGAGGCTACAGCTCCCCGTCTGAAGGCTCTTATCGAAAAGGTTGTAGAAGAGTTGCCAAATGCAGTCCATTGACATGATGATAAGAAACGGGAAGGTCCTCACTATGGCCCCCGACAACGCCGTGATTGAGCGAGGCGCTGTGGCCGTAAGCGGGGATCGCATTGTGGAGATTGGCCCTGAAGATGTCCTGGCTAGCCAATATCAGGCAAGGAAAGTCATTGACGCTTGTGGTGGTATCATAATGCCTGGCCTCATAAACGTCCACACCCATGCGGCCATGACCTGCTTTCGTGGCCTGGCCGATGACCTGCCCCTAATGTCGTGGCTCGAAGAGCATATCTTTCCTGCTGAAGCCAAGCTCACACCTGACATAGTCTACAAGGGGACACTGCTGGCTTGTGCCGAGATGATCCTTTCCGGCACCACGACGTTCTGTGATATGTATCTATACGAAGATGCGGTGGCTCAGGCTGTCAAACGGGCCCGTATGCGGGCCGTGGTTGGAGAGGTCCTTTACGATTTTCCTTCTCCGAACTACGGTCCTATTGAGGAAGGCTTAAAGTACACTGAGGCCCTCATTGACAAATGGCGCGATGATCCCCTTATTGCCATAGCCGTTGAGCCGCACTCGCCCTATCTGTGCTCTCCTGACCTCCTCAGGCAGGCTAAGGCCATTGCCGATCAAAATGGTGCGCTCATGGTCATCCACGTGTCAGAGTCAGAGCAGGAGGTTGCCCGAGTTAGAGGAAAATATGACAAAACGCCTGTAGGACACCTGGCAGAGACTGGAATTCTGGGCCCTAACCTCGTTGCCGATCACTGTGTGGCCTTGACTCAAAAGGATATCAGCCTCCTTAAGGATTTTGACGTCAAGGTCGCTCACAACCCGGAAAGCAATATGAAGCTTGCTTCTGGCATCGCCCCTGTGCCGGAACTTCTCACGAATGGCATCATAGTGGGGATTGGAACAGACGGTTGCGCCAGCAACAACAACCTGGACCTGTTTCAGGAGATTGATACTGTGGCCAAACTCCATAAGGTCCACACTTCTGATCCCACTGTTATGGACGCCCGCACTGTGGTAAGAATGGCCACCATTGACGGGGCCAGGGTTTTAGGGCTGGAAGACCACATCGGCTCTCTGGAGCCCGGAAAAAAGGCGGACATCATCATCATTGACACCCGGCGTCCCCACCTAATACCGATGTACAGTGTTTATTCTCACCTTGTCTATGCAGTTTCGGGCCATGATGTTGTCACCTCTATTGTAAACGGGCAGGTGTTAATGGAGAACAGGGTATTGGCTACCCTTGACGTGGATAACGTGATGGAAGATGTAAATCGGATTGCCCAAGATATTTTTGGGGAAACCGGCTCCTGATGTCAAAAGAAGGGCCGAAGACGACGGCGTTCTTCTTCATGCCGCGGGGTTTTCCCCCACAATTTTGAAACATGCGTACGATGCACCAGTATCCCCCTTACGACATCGTTGTCCATAATGGCAGCATTCTGACACTCGGCAGGACCTTTGAGTTTTTCGAAAACGGGCTCCTGTGCATACAAGATGGCAGGGTGGAGCGCATTGAGACGAGAACGCCAACCCAGCCATTGCCCGCTGCTCGGCAGACCATAGACGTCAGAGGGGGGCTCGTCATGCCGGGACTGGTGAACAGCCACACCCATGCTCCTATGAGCCTTTTTCGAGGCCTGGCTGATGACCTTCCCCTGATGACATGGCTAAATGACTACATATTCAAGGCTGAAGCAAGGTGGTTAAATCCTGAAACCGTTTATACAGCTACGCGTCTGTCCTGTGCGGAGATGCTTCTGTCTGGCACGACAACATGTTGTGACGGGTATTTTTTTGAAGATAGCGTGGCGCAAGCTGTAGAGGAATCCGGCATGCGGGCCATCCTTGGACAGGGGATCATAGACTTTCCGGCCCCTGGTGTTCCTGACCCTGAAAAGAACGTAGCCGAAGCTCTCCGATTCATCCGGAACTGGCAAGGCAAGACCTCTTTGATCAGCCCTGGGCTTTTTTGTCATTCCCCTTACACATGCAGTGAGAAGACTTTGAGGGAGGCTCGCAGGGTTGCTGATGAAACAGACACGCTGTTTCAGATTCATGTGGCTGAGACACAGAGTGAGGTGAAGCAAATCCAGGCAAAGCACAGCCTTTCGCCAGTTCAGTACCTTGATTCACTGGGCATCCTCAATTCCAGGACACTGGCTGTCCACGCCATATGGGTAGATGAAAAAGATATGGGGATCATGGCCGGAAGAAATGTTGGAGTGTCCGTCACAACAGAAAGCGAGATGAAGCTTGCTTCGGGCGTAGCGCCGCTTCCGGGATTTCTGGAAAAGGGGCTGGCTGTCGGACTTGGGACAGACGGCTGTGCCAGCAATAACAACCTTGACATGTTTCAGGAAATGGATTTTGTGGCTAAGTTGCACAAAATAAATAGTCTGGATCCCACAATCCTCGATGCCCGGCAGGTACTAATGTTGGCTACCGGGGGCGGTGCCAAGGCCATTGGCCTTGGAGACCAGATCGGTTCCCTTGAGGTGGGAAAGAAGGCTGACTTGATCATAATCGACACACACAAACCTCACTTAACACCTCTATATAATGCCAGCTCTCATCTAGTTTATGCAGCCGGCGGAGGTGATGTAAGAGATGTCATCATTGATGGCCGATTGGTGGTTAAAGACAGGACCCTTCTCACAATAAACGTGGAAGATGTCATTGAGGAAATGGAGCGCTTGGCCCGTCAGATTGCGCTGATTGCCTCTTCCGGAGTGAAGACATAACGGACCTTTTCCATGTTTGGCCACGTATCCAAGCCTATTACCGGTTTTCCCAGTTTCAGGGCTATACTGATTTCAGACAAGGTACCGTACCCTCCGGAGATAGCTACCAGGATGTCTGAGCTTCGTACGACCAGGATATTCCGGGCATGGCCTAGGTCGGTTACAATCGGGATGGTCACATAAGGGTTGGCCTGGGCCTTGTCCGGGCCGGGTAGGATGCCCACGGTTTGTCCTCCAGCCTCACAGGCTCCGCGACTTGCTCCTTCCATGACGCCACCCAGCCCGCCACATACAAGGATTGCCCCAGCCCTTCCAATGCCGTCACCAACTTTTCTTGCCAGTTCATAAATTTCGTTATTACAATGGCCTGCCCCGATAACGCCGATCATTTTCATAGCCTAACCTCCTCCTTCACGCCCGCCTCAGTCCTTGCATTAATTGGTAATCCTTATACAATCATACGAAACGTTCAACTACAATACAGGCATGAGAAAAGACACCCCTCATATTCTTCTTATCAATCCCTGGATTTACGATTTTGCAGCTTATGACTTCTGGGCAAAACCGTTGGGACTGTTGACCATTGCAGGTATCCTTCGGGGGCATGGCTACAGAATTACATATATTGATTGTTTGGATCGCTTTCATCCCGAATTTGTGGACACCCTTAGGCCAGGTCAGTTTGGCAAGGGCCATTATCTGAAAACGCAGATTGCAAAACCCAAGAATCTATGGGACGTGCCTCGTACATACAGCCGCTATGGCATTCCTGAAGCAGTGGTTCGCAATGCCTTAGGGCAAAGCCCCAGGCCGGATGCCGTGCTTGTCACTTCCCTTATGACTTACTGGTATCCGGGTGTTTTTGCTGTCATAGGAATCATTCGCGAGATGATGCCTGAGGTCCCGGTCCTGCTGGGCGGTATTTATGCAACCCTTTGTTATGATCACGCAGTCAGGCACTCTGGCGCCCATGAAGTTCTTTCAGGAAAAAGCGAAAGGGCGGTTGTTGAAGTCCTTGATCGCCTGACTGGCTTTGCCAGTGGCCGCATGTTTCTTGGTGATGATCTGGAGACCCATCCTTATCCGGCCTTTGATCTGCAAAACGCAATTTCCTACGTTCCGATCTTGACCGGCCGTGGTTGCCCCTTTCGTTGTGCCTACTGTGCGTCAGGTTTTCTAAACCGCAAATTCAGGCGCAGATCGCCTGAGCATGTAGTAGAGGAAATCACATACTGGCACGAAAAATACGCTGTTAAAGATTTTGCCTTTTACGATGACGCCCTGCTGATTGATGCAGAGCGTCATATTGTGCCAATCCTTGAAGGGGTGCTGAGGCGGGAAATTGCAGTGCGGTTTCACACACCGAACGCCCTGCACATAAGGCCGCTTTCCAAGGAGGTGGCACGGCTCTTTTTTCGGGCAGGATTTCAAACGATCCGGCTCGGCCTCGAAACAGCCTTCTTTGAGGGCAGGGAATCCCTTGACACAAAGGTGGGTCCCAGCGAATTTGAACGGGCCGTGAGTCACCTAAAGGGAGCCGGCTTTTCGGCAGAGGTCCTGGGTGCCTATCTCCTATTTGGTTTGCCGGGCCAAGACCTCCGTGAGCTTGAGGCTTCCATAAAGATAGTAAAAGCCTGTGGAGTGAGGCCCGTCCTTGCCCAGTACTCACCCATTCCCCACACGGGCCTCTGGGAGGATGCTCTCATGGCATCACGCTACGACCTGGCCTCAGATCCGATATTTCATAACAATTCCATCTTTCCCTGCCAGAAAGAACCATTTTCCTGGGACAAGGTCTCATACCTTAAGAAGCTAACGCAGTGAAAGGGTTACCAATGTCGAGACGTAGCAAACGATTTATAAGGGCCCTTGTGGCCAATGAGCAAGGGAAAATCTTCGATCTTGACGGTTATGCAGCCGCGGGGATGACCTGCGGCGAGCTAATTCCCCTTACGGAGAGTGACACCATCAACATGCCCGCAGGAGGCGAACATCTGTTCCTGCCGGATCGCAGACCTATCGTTTACAATACTTCATCTGAAGATTTTGAAGTACTTACTGAAAACCCCTATGCCCCCGGCAAGCAGATTTTTCCTGTGGCCGCATTTAACGCTCCCGGATATACGATTTCCCTCGTCAGTGCCTATGCAGAAGAGTCAGATGCGATTCAACTGCCGCTTTTTTCCTATGGCGCTGTTGGCTGGTCAAGAGGAGGCTTCCGGGTTGCAGGCCTCAGGGTTGACCCGGAAAGGCGGCAGGATTTGCGTCTCATGCCTCTGGATAAGATAAAAAAAGGAGTCACAAAGCTCCGCCGCCAGATGCCTTCCAACAGGCTCAGGCGCCATCTTGAGACCTGTGCCCTCACATACGGTTGTCCGGCAGCCAAGAACTTTTTCCTGGAGCGTTATGAGGCCCCCCTGCCCACTTCCAGAAATTGTAATGCAAGGTGTTTGGGGTGTCTTTCACTCCAAGAAAAAAGCAGTATTCCAAGCACCCAGAAACGTATCGACTTTACTCCCTCACCAGATGAGATCGCACAGATTGCTATTCATCACATCAAACGCACCCGGCGGGCTGTAGTAAGTTTTGGCCAGGGATGTGAAGGAGAACCCCTCCTTGCGGCAGACGTGATTGAGCCCGCCATACGACTGATCAGAAAGGCCGTAAGAAGTGGCACTATTAACATGAACACCAACGGGAGCCTTCCGGCTGTTCTGGAAAGACTCTTTGAAGCAGGCCTGGACAGTATCCGTGTAAGCATGAACAGTGTCAGGAAATCGTGCTATGAGGCCTATTTCCGGCCAAGGGGTTATGGCTTCAGTGACGTTGTTGACGGTATTGATCTGGCAGGGCGCAAGGGAAAGTTTGTCTCCATCAACTACCTTAACTTGCCCGGTTTTACGGATGCCAAATCAGAGGTTGCAGCATTTCTGTGCTTTCTCGAAGACCATCCTGTCCGGATGATCCAATGGCGGAACTTAAACTATGATCCAGTGCGCTATTGGCAAATCATGGGCAGCAGAAGTAAGGATCATGAACTGATTGGGATACCCACGCTGCTCGACAGGGTGCGCCAGGCCTTTCCCAGGTTGAAATTCGGGTACTTTAACCCACCACGGGAAAAATTTACTGTCTGAAGGCTCTCTTCGCTGAAACGCTCAAAACGGCACGGCCGGTGGGTTACTTTTGATTTAGGTTGTGAGGCCAAGGAGTTCACTAATGGAAGAACTACCGGAGAAGTTACGGATTGTAGCAGAAATGCCAACGGGTCAGCCAAAAAAGCTTGTGGCCGCTTTGGTAGAAGTATCGCGGACAGCCCACCATCGATATCAGGGCCTGATACGGGGGTAAATGAAGCTCCCCGCAGCAAGCTGCGGGGTATCAAAGCGGAATTTCGCCGTAATTCGCCTTGCCTTCGTGCAGCGGAGGCGCTTGCGCCGCGTGTCATCCCTGCAGCAAGTCGCCGACGGGCCATAGCTTGGGCGACGGTGCACTGCAGGGTATTCCGGCGAAGGCGAATAAAAGGGGCGGAGCACGCTTCTTCTGCATGCCCGCCCCGGAGTAAGGAAGGGAGGAGGATGTCTTCCTCAACTCAATCAACGACAGCACCGGAGCCGAGGTCGGTGTCTCATCCAAGACAAATATTACCGTCGGCCCCAGACTTCTGCCGTATAAAAAAAAATAAGCATGAAATTCCTATATGTCAAACTGGATATAAGACAACAATTTACTTTTTGTAAATATGATGTTTCAACCTTGATACAAAGCGGTTTGACAAAGCATGCAAACTGGCTTGCAGAAAAGTTAAAATGAGTGTAAGGTTATTTTGCAACTGTAGAAGAACGGCTGTCCGTAGCATTGTCCGGTGAGGCATCCCTTAAGGAGTGGTTATGATTGTCTATTTCAGGGCATAAGGCCGGGTCGGCCTTTAACACATGCAACACGCCCCCGTAGCTCAGGGGATAGAGCAAAGGATTCCTAATCCTTGCGCCGCCAGTTCGATTCTGGCCGGGGGCACCAAATAAAATCAAGGGGTTAGGCATTGTTGTTAACCTCTTTTTTGGTGCCAAAATCGGCCATTGTAACCGTTTTTGTAACCTTTTGGGCTTTCAAGTACGCTTCCTGCTTTTGTGCGGCAAGCTTCAGGTCAGTATCACTCACGATATTATAACGCTCAAAAACCGAGCGATCCTTATGGCCTGAAACCATCATGGCCACCCGTTCAGCTACGCCCGATCTGACCATATTTCTGACAGCCGTTCTGCGAAAATCGTGGAACAACCTCTTGCCAATGCCTGCGTTTTCGCAAGCCGTTTTCCATGCCTTGTCAAATCGCTTAACCCTGTCATCCCCCTCATGGTTCAAGAAGACGTAGGGTAGGAGCTTCCCGGTATGCTTCCTGTCTGTCCATTGACTCTTAAAGACTTCTTTAAGCTCATCGTCAAGATAGACGGTTCGTGCCTCATCGTTCTTGGTATCGCCTACCTCAAGCCTGACAATGCCCTGGTCTCGGTCCACCTGCGCCCATGTTAGGCCGGCAATTTCAGATACACGCCATCCCGTATGATAGCCAAAGGTGGCAAAGCCCTTGAGATAGTCCGGCAAGGCATCCTTTAGGGCCAAGTATTCGCCATGCTCAAAGAAGCCCTTACGGACGTTGTTTTCCTTCAGCATGGGGATATGAGGCACCCGGTCAACCTTTGGGGGCGTCTGCTGTGCTCCCAGGTTCAACATGCGCTTCAGCGCTGCCAGTTCACGGTTGATCGTTGCACTTGCCGCGCCTGCATCAAGACGTTGCTCTACATAGGCGCTTATCCTTGGCGTGGTGATATCAGGTACCCGGATACCTTCAAAGACCTGTCTCAAGTGTCTCACGCTGATTTCAGCCCTCTTAAGGGATTTCATTCGATTGATCCTGTAATCGGTTAAGAAGTCCTCTGCCAGCTCGTCAAATCGCACCTTGTCGAAGTACACACCCGGTAGCTTGCCCTGTGAGATTTCACCCTCACGCTTCTTCAGGAGACGCTTGGCAACCGTTTCTTTCTTTGACCCGGAAGACTCATAATAGGGCTTCCCGTTGCGATAATACTTGAGCCAGTACGTCTTGCCTCTTTGGTAAATCATGCCCATAAATATCAACCTCCTTTCGTCTTGGCTTTAAGCCCTTTGTCCAGGATCTCAAGCGCCACGGTGTTCATGGATACGCTCTTCTTTTGCCTGATGGTCTCCATTGCGGCCCGTTCTCGTAACCGTTCCAAGAGTTCATCCGGCATCCTGATTGAAATAACCTTCATAGCCTCACCCCTTTCATAGTGTGTTGGCTATAATATAGTTATTGGTATTGTTAATGTCAAATAGATAGTTTCAATATCTGCTATTGACAACCCTGCCATAGTCATGTTATCCATTGTAAATCCTGCAACATACGTGAAGAAGACCCATTGTGGCGCTCACGGTGCTTGCGGGGTCCTCAAGCCCTGGATTCTGGCTAAGACCTGCAAAAAACTTTCAGGAGTCATATACATCAAGACTCCGAACAACCCCACGGCATGGTCAAACCGGAAAACCGGGGCTTCACCTTTTCAGGACCTTGTGGAGCGCCACTCTGATATGTGAAAACATTCCGTAATCAGGATCGCCACAACGCCGGAAAACCTTACGCCTCTAAGGGCATTAAAAACGTCTGTTTCTTCCGGCTCCCTTTCGCTTGCCGCCATGAGTTTTTTCAAGTTTTTCAAGTTGGTCGGATTGTGAGTCATTTGGGGTGGTTGTGGATTGTTGCCCCACTAGGGCAACTTTCTTTCGCCCCTTCCTCAACGTCTTCCACAGGTCTTTCTGAAGTATCGGTTTCCAGTGCTTGAACAATGTTCTTCAAGGCGACCAGAAGCTCCGGCGAGCACGCCTCCTTAAGACTTTTCCCGCCTATCCGGATAGTCTCGATGGTACAGCCGTCAAAAATGTTAATTGTCACGTTTCCACCTAAAATATTGACATCTCTCATAATTTGTATTAGCAAAGGGCACGGGGTGAGCGCCTAAATGCGTTTACTCTTAAGCCTCTGGGGTCTGACTTTCCGGGTCACTCTCAGAGGCTTCCTTATTTAAATGTTCGATACTTTTTTCATCAATGAGCCGATTGATCGTAGTTGCCAGATCTTGTAATCTTTCGCCTATCAAATTGAGCATTAGCAATGTATCTTGGTCTGGCTCTCTCGGCACATCCAGGTTCAAAATCGCGGCGTTAACCATGGGTATTAAGGGTCGAATCCCCCACAGGTTCAGTCCCGTAAGAACATCCGTGTTCCCTTCATGACTGATTTCATCGAGCCTCATTATTTGGTCGTCCATCTTGCCCCCTTTCTAGGTCCCTGAAGATGTACTGTCCGGCTGTGCTTCAGGGGCTTCCTTCATTTTGCGCTGTTTTTCCAAGAATCTTGTCAAATGTTTCTTTGATTTTATGGCCCACTCAAGATCCGCTATGTCATAATCGCCTAGCTCAACCGGCCTGTCATCGTCCGCACTTGCCGCAAGATCACGCCTGATAGAGTGTGCTATGTCAGACAATCCGCAGAAGAAACCTGAATGCACCAACTCGTTAAACTCTTTAGGACAAGAAATTCCATATTCACCCAGGCTCTTGAATAGGGCTTGAAGTACAGAAACTTTATCCGTCGCCATTATTGCACGATCCGGTCTGTTGTTATTCATGCGTCACCTTCCTTGCTGGCCCTTGAATCGTTGCTGCCTTGAAGGAACATAGATCGCAGGGCTGGCAAGTGTTGAGGGGTTGAGGATTTGAATTCTTTGAGAACGCCCTCCAAGATAGCGATTTGTTCCTCCGTCAATGTCGCTAAGGCAATTGGAGGCACTCGAAGCCTATCAGCAGCGTCAATGATATATTGTTCCATGATGTTCCCCCTTTTCAATCGTCTATGGTTTCCGGGTCCTCAGTCTCGATTTCTTGCGTTTCTTCGTTTGTGAAATAGTTCAAAGCCTCAGTAACAGCCATCCCCGCGTCATGGCAGAGATTTTGTGCGCCTTCAAACCATGCTTCGCACACGTCAAACCGGTCATTGGCTATGTTCACGGCCCTGCAAGAGTCCCGCAGCATATAAAGGGTGCTCTCAGCTTTTTCCAAGTCTCGATACACAACCCCCGGCAACATCTTTTTATCTGCTTCTTCCATGATACTCCCCTTTCGTATTCTGGCCTTACCCCGTACCCCCTAAACCTCCTTTCTCTCAAACCTGCCTTGCTGTTTTGATTGCTTCGGCCAAGATCGCCTTGACCGGAATATCAAGCCCGGTACACTGGTCCAGCAGGGCCAATGTCTCCCCACCCAATAGCTTGTTTTTACGTTTTAGGATTGCTTCCTCGACTTGTATTATAAGTCGTACCACTTCCAGTTGCGTTAACTCCATGGGCTCGTCTCGTCTCCGGCCTCCTGGCCTGTTCCACCCGTACCTGAGGTGTACCTTTTTAAGGGATCGCAAGCCCTGCGGCCTCTTCTGGGTTTCCTAAGTATTCTAATAATTTGGCTCTAATAATCAGTCTATCCTATTCTAACGGCCTGTACGAGCATGGTCATGGCGTTCCTTCCCCTCACCCTCGCCTGATCGCCCGTCCTGTGGGCTTTTAGATGCCTCCTGAGTACGCCTGAGCAAATACTTTTCTGTTATAGCTATTCTTTTAGCCTCCGCAATTTCTTTAGTGATGTCTTCGTACTTCCAACACCAATGGGAAAAATTGTCTATAATCTTTGTGTTTTCTTCATTTGCCACTGGCTTCTTATAATATCGTTTCACTATAGGCTTGATTGCCCGGATTTCTTTATATAAACTCTTCATCCTGTTTGCTATATGGTTAATTTTTTGAATTGTAGAGGAAAGTTGAGACTCCCCGGATTGCTGCACCTTCCGCTTCTCTTGCGTCTCCTTGGCAGCAGCATGTATGGACTTCTCACCGTCAAGGACCGTCTGCTTTGTCTGCTCGTCAGCATAGTCCAGGAGAGTCCGGGCCTTCTCAACCTTTGTCTTGGACGTGCCAACTATCTTAGCCGTTTGCTCTGCTGACTTACCTGACTTAGCCTCACTTGAGGCTAGGTCCGTCCTTTGGCCTTTGGGCTTTCTCTCGTCCACAGCCTCGATGCATCTGAGCAGGTCCGCGTCCGTGAGGTTGCGCCGGTCCCTCTGGTTGTGGATTGCATATTGAAGAGCAGCATCTTGACTGCCAAAGCTCACCCTGGCAACGTAGACAGGAGACAGACCGATTTTCTTGGCGGCCAACAACCGGGTATGACCATCAACCACGATAGCCTGCTTGCGGTCCTCATCTAGTTTTTCCTTCCACAAGACGATAGGTTGCGACTGATCATAACCGTTAGCTTCCATGTGTTCGGCCAAGGCTTCCACGGTCTTGTCGTCAACCGGAAATAGATTATTGAAGGGCACTCTGGTCTTAATCCTGTTAACCGCCATCCACTGACACTTGCTCTGCATTATCTTTTCCATAGGTTCCTCTTAAAATAAAAAGGCCCCCACATATCCTCTTGCAAGCGATAGGGACGCTCACAGTAGACGTGCAGAAGCCAAAAAAGAAACCCTGAGAGAATCCAACGGCCACCACAGCCGCCCCCCAAGCCGGGCTCCCAGGGTTTAATTATGTCAGTTTGTCTTTTCATCGTGGTGGTTTTGGATTTGTTTGATTGTTATATAGTCAACTACTTAAGTGGCTAACCATATGCATAGCAAAATAGTTGAGGTGCGTCAAGCTATTTTTGTTGAAATATGGCTAACAATTTGTTAATGGGTTCATATGGCTGAAATAAGAAAGAGTTACAATACTACCCTTAGGGCTAATCTTATGAAGAAACTCCGCATCCTTGCTGCGGAACAAGAAAAACGTCAAAACGACCTCCTTGAAGAAGCCATTAAGGACCTCCTGAAGAAGTACGAGAAGAAACAGTCCCAAAAGTAACCCTTATTGGAGAAACACCATGCCGGAAGAAGACAAGAAAACCTGCCCCTCTTGTGGCACTAACGCTGAATTCATCCTAACTTGCACCGATTGTGGTCATGTTTTTTGCCCTTGGTGTTTTGCCCGCCAGGTGGACACTCATAAAATTCTTGTTTCAGGAAACTTAACGAGTTGCCCCAAATGTGGTAGCGATAAAACCAATATGTGAAAAAAAGAAATCCAAGAAATAACCCTAACCAAAGAGGGCACGGACCGAACCTGAGACCCCGTTTTTGAAAAAGTTTGACAAAAATTAACTTTTAAGTTAAAAAATGAATATTGTTTTATTGCATAACGGTTCTGATCTCGGTTTTTCGTTATATGGATTGACTAAAAAGAACCAATGCCCGGTCTGGAACTTCGTTTCTGGTCTTGAAGAAAAGGACCAGAAACAAGTTTTCACATTATTTAACTTGATTCTTGAAAAAGGCCTTCCCATCGGTGAAGAAAGATTTAGAAACTTGGGAGACAAGATTTATGAATTAAAAACACGCGGAGGAGTTCGTATCCTTGCGTTTTTTGGTAGTTCCTCTCTACACAAATCACTGGTTCTTACACATGGATTTTACAAGCCGCATACCAAAATATTGAAACGTGAAAAGGAAAAGGCTTTAAAATTGTATAAAGAATATCTTAAAAGATTCGATAGTAAGAAAAAATCCAAAGATAGAGGGGCAAAGCCATGAAAGCAGAAAAATGGTTCAGAGACACCTTAGAGTCGTTTAAAGAGGATCGGGAATTTCGCCTTGAGACCATAATCCTGAATCTTACAGAGAGCATTTGTAGCAAGATGATACAGAAAAAAATAAACCGCTCCAAGTTAGCCGAGCTTTTAGGAGTTTCCCCTGCTGCAATTACCAAAATTCTGAATGGCAATTCAAATTTTACTCTTAAAACGTTATTCTCTTTATCAGATGCGCTAGGGTTGGATTTGGAAATTGACTTTAGAGAAAGAGAGAAAGAAGTTCTTATCCGCAAAGTCCCTGTTGCGCATTATGATGTTTCCCCTAAACGTACTACTGAAATTGGTGATCTTACATTTACAAAGGAATTCATGGGAGAGAAATCAGGCATCCCAACTACCGATTCATGCCTTCCTTATATTTTCAAAGAAAAAGGTTTCTATCCAGAACACGCTTCTTAAAAGTAGGAGGTTAAAAATGGGTATAAGCGACCAATTTAGAAATCTTATTCTGTCAGAGATCGATTTTGCACTAAAAAAGATGAACACTAGTACATCTGCAGCTGAAAAACTATATTATTTCAGTGGAATCCAGGGTGTGATTCAAAGAACGTTCAATATCGAGTACGATTCAGATCTTATCTTTTCACATTTTATCTTGCGTTCAACTTACGAGGTTTTCTCAAACAGAGCCAAAGCTATCCAGCAAGGCGCTGATCCTACAATACCATTGGGAAAAAAGCATTTTGATAAGCTGTCTTCCATAACAAAAGAACTTGCAATGAGGATTAAGAAGAAACAAGACATAAATGACACGTTAAAAAAATATATCGTTTTGTCTTATTCACTTACCGGCAATGGATATTATCTACAAGAAAAAGGATTGTTGAAAATATAAAAAGCTTACCCCTTACCCCTTAGCCTTAAAATGTTCGTCCTTTTCAGCCCGTTTCAGACGGTCTTACGTTCATCTATGACGATATGAGACGGTTTATAATCCCTGTTCGTCAGACTCCGAGACGTTAAGAACCTTCCGCCTTGCCAGCAGCCATTTTATGACATCAGCTTCCAGATACAGCCTGCTGGTCCTGGTAATCTTCAGGAAGGGAAGCCTTCCGTCGTTTCTTAACCGCGCAACTTGACTTTTTTTGCAGCCGAACAGTTCGCAAAGATCCGGCTCCGTGATTAGGTCTGCAACTTTTGGGGTTTCGTTGTTCATATTCATCCTCCGTAATAAAACTTTTCAGGGCTTCCAGTTTTCTCTCAAGCCCCTTTGCCTTACACTGCTCTTCCAATTCCCTGAGCTTATCCTGTGAACAACCCGCAAGAAGCATGGTACACCGTGAACAGATAAACTCCACATCCCTGCTTGGCCGATAATGCTCACAGGGCTCCGGGTGATTACACCATAGGCATGTTGTCATAGATCTCTCCCTTCCAGAGTTTTAAATACACGGCAATGTCCATTACTCGGCTCCTCTGGTCTGGGGTCCGATCCGTTTCTTCAGCTCCAATAAAAGCACTACCCGCAGGGGTTCAGGCATAGCATGAAGAAATTTAGTCAACGTCTCAACCGTGGGCCGCCGCCGCCGCAAAGAGTCAAAAGCCTTGGTTTGCCACCCATTAAAAGCTTCGTGGAATCTTTGCTTTTCGTCGTCAGTGACTGTCAGCCTGCCATCGAAATAAGAAGCTAGCTCTTCAGGCATAACAAGGGCCTGGTCTGTTAGATCGAACCTTTGTTCAATCGAATTCAACAAATTATCCATTAAGGTGCTTTTCGTTGAGTCTACAAAATCTCTTTCCGGCATTTTGCCTCCTTTCGTTAGCGGAACTTGACCACTGAACGTATGGCTTGCTTCTGATTAAGATTCCGGACAATTGCGTCACGGATCTCCGGGCTGGCCTGCCCAATAGCCTCCAAAACCTCGCTTTGAAATTCCTCAACGGCTCGCATATCGAAAAGGGCCTGGAATATGTCCAGCTGCAATTTGAGTTGCCCCCGAATCTCATTCATGGCTTTTAGGGCCAGCTCCCTCGGGTCCTTGAATTTGTATTCCTTAACCCACTCCGCATCCTTCCCTTTTCCCACCTTCACCTTTTTGACTTGGCTTTCGAGGATCTGCAGGGCCTCATCGTCGCCCCGGTTCCATCTCATCAAAAGTTCAAGGATCTCGTTTGCGTCGCTGTTGATTTTCGTCAACTGCGCCATAGCGTCGATCTTGCAATCGGTTATTTGTTCTATCTTCTTGGCGACAATGACGGCCTTAGTAGTCTTGCCCCGCAACTCCTGAAGCCGCTGGCTCACAGCCTGACGACTTACCCCTATAATTCTTGCCGCTTCAGCTTGGCTTTTACCCCCGTCAATCAGCCGCAAAAGCCGTCTGTCATTAATTTTGTTGGTTGACATAGTTGACACACCACTTGACACGGTTGACATTGCCAGAACCCTTCGGTTTCTCCAATACGGTTGTCACGTTGAATATGTCTATATCTTTTTTTGCCGCTTTTGGACCTCTTCAAAGCTGACCTTATTTGGATTTATCGCCATAGGATCGCCCCAAGAGGTATTCGGTCGGATATTTCGAATAACCGTTTCCAACGGCTGTCGGTAATCATCAGGGTGAATCAGATCAGGCGCTGTGTTTTCCGGGGGAAAAATCCCCTCCGGCCTTCCCGATCCCCTGGCAAGCTCTTCGCCCATGAAAACACCAGGCGTCTGCCTTTCCATCAGCCCTGAGAGCAAGCCATGCGCCTTATTCCGCTGATACCTCCATTGGTACGCTTTCAGGATGTCTTCAAGCTCTTTTTTTGCCCCAAAAAACCGCTCTCGCTCTTCTGGTAAGAGGTTCCTCGAAAGCATTTCATCGACCCAAGCCAAGACCTGATTTACTTGGCCCACGGTCATACCCGCCGCTTGATCAGAAGATCCGCTCAAAAGCCCCACATTGTCCTCCTCGCCCTTCTTAAATTTACCGACCCGCTGGTTTACAGTCTGTCTTTTACCAAAACTCTAGTAAACTCCAGTCAAAAGCCTCACTGAATCGTCTCTTTGTTCTTCTCGATAAAGGTGTCCATATCCACAATATCAACCCACTGCTTCTTGCCGTGCTTGACGACCGGCAGGGTTCCAGACCAAATCAAGGTTCGGACGCTGTACTCTGAACGGCCAAGGTACAAGCCGGCCTCTCGCAGGGTAAAAAGCCGCTTGGCAAAGGGATTGCTTATCCTTTGCGCCTTTTTTCTCTTAGTTATTTCAGTGGGTTGTGAAGGCATGTCACCGTTTTGTAACCGTAATAGAAACCCTATTCGGGCTTATCTTCAGGCACATAACCTCTTCCGTCCCGGCCATTTCTGAAATGTTATCTCAGCGAAATGTCGGCTAAGCATGTCGCAAGCCCTGCCCTTGCTTAAGTCACCAGTTTGCTCGTATCCGGCTCGGGCCAAGGCTTGCAATTGCTTCTCACTCGCCGGATAGTGTCGCCATGAGGCATTAGGCTTGTAGAGCACTTCCGTCCCCTCATTTTTTAGAACGCCGTTAGCGATGCCAAAGGCAAGTTCTGCCGGTAAGGGTTTCGTGGCCAGTGGCCGGATACGCCAATCCTTAACCAATAACGGCATACACCCATTAACGAAACGCCTGATGTACAACGTGCCCGCCCCGAACGATACCACCCAGCCATGCTCGCCCTCTGCCCAGTAATAACGGGAAGGATCATATACGTCCTCTGTCACCATTGTCGGGTTCAAGACCCCTTGTGCAAGCCTTGCGTCCAGCCTAAGAGGTTCTCCGTTATCCTCAGGGTGTGCTCTCGTTGCCTCAACAACGCCCTTCAACCGCTTGTCGATATCGGCCAGAGCAATCAGGGAATGCCTGCTGAGATGGTCCTGAAGATCGATAACGCAGCAATCCTGCTTGCCCGGATAGAGACGCAACCCCCGGCCCATCATTTGGATGTACAGGCCTTTGCTTTTTGTTGGCCTTGCCAGGACCAGGCAATCTACAGACGGCTCGTCAAACCCTTCAGTCAAGACCATGCAGTTGGTCACGACTTGGAGCTTGCCGGTGTGGAGATCCTTCAGCATCCCTCGCCGTTCCTCTATGGGCGTTTCACCATGCACACAAGCTGATTGAATGCCAGCATCTTCAAAGGTCTCCGCCAATGCCTGAGCATGGGCAACGTCAACACTGAAGACAATCGCCTTTCGGTCACTGGCTCTTTCAAGAAAAGAATCAACCACCAGCTCGTTACGTTCAGGGGTGTTCACAGTCTGGGATAATTCCCCAATTTTAAAGTCGCCCCGTGCTGTACCTACACCGTCCAACGTCTGATCCGTCTTGACCGAAACGTACTCGATAGGACACAGCCAACCGTCCGCCATAGCTTCCAGGGTCGTTAGCTCAAATGTTATCTCCTCGAAGATCCCGGCCATGGACTTCTTGTCAGATCGGAACAGGGTTGCGGACACTCCCAGGTGCTTCATATCCGGGTTTAGCTCCCACAACTTTGATAGCGTCCGGTCGTAGGTGTTGCCGTTACTGAGATGGTGCGCTTCGTCTGTAACAACCAGGTCGAAAGCGGGCAATCTGTCCAAGCGCCTGCACAGGGTCTGAATTGAACCTATGACGATCTTGGCATCAGGTTCAAACCGCTCTGCCTTGATAATCCCGATCTCCGGATGTTCATTCCACACGTCCCCCATACGCTCCACAGGCTGCCTGATCAATTCGTCCCTATGGGCAATGACCAGGCATTTCTTTCCGAGTCCAACAGCCTGTCGTACAAGGACGGAGAACAAGATCGTTTTGCCGGTTGCTGTGGGCAAGCTCACCCCTATGGACCGACTGCCTTTTTTGAAGGCCGCTAATATGGCGTCCAGGCATTTCGTCTGGTAGGGTCTCAAGGGAATATCGGAGTCAAAAATCATCGTTCAAGCCGCGCCTTTTTTGGTCACACAAAAAAAATCTGTCCCCACTTTTGTCCCCAAAAAATGAAGGGGAGGTAAGGGGTTGGTTTTGTGGAAGAAAAGACCTATTTTGACCACAATATAGGGGTATAGGGGGGGTAAACAATATTAATGCCCGTATAGAGATCTTACCCCCCCATGACCCTATATAAGCGCCAAAATTGCCCTTTTTTACTGTGATATTAGCCATTTATATGCCCTTCAAAAAGTGGGGACAAAAGTGGGGACAAAATTTTCACCCACGGCTGTAAATTGCCTGTTTCGCATTGTAATTCAGCTCTTTATTCTTGATCAGGTTTTTGGTTGCCGATTCCCAAACCCATAAACCTGATCTTTCGTAATGAACACTCTTCTGAAGCTCTCTTTTTTTCCACGAACCTCTTGCTCTGAGCTTCCTTCGAAGGGTTTCCTCCATCCGGGCTACTTGACCTTCTGCATCGATAGGATCGTAGATTTCCCTGACGTGATACTGCCACTCAATGAGCGCGATCACCTTATTAACCGTTTCCAGATCTACAGTTCGTTTCAAATCATTGACGGCAAGCAGGGGCATAAGTCGCAGGCCGTAGGTATCGAGACGCTTTGCATAAGGCGAGCTGCCCTTGAGTTTTCTGTAAACCTGTGTCCAACACTCGCTTGCGTCCTCGTCAATAGGTATGCCAGATATGCCGTTAATAAGTTTCAGGCGGTTTCGTAGTTGATCATGCAAACGCCGTTTAGTTTCATCAGGTATCGCTTTTGGTATTGGAAAGCATTTGTCGGAGTCTCCGGGCACGAGAAATAGGCGGTTGTTAAAACCGATATCCAGAAACTTTGCGTCAAATAAACCCGCGTAGGTATCCACTGTTGAAGCCGCCAACATGGCGACAAACCCATTCTCGACCACGAAAGGGTCTTTTGACGTATGGTTTTCGTACCGGTTACTTTCGAAGAGGGTATTTACAGCTGGCAATAGGCTTGACTGTTGGATGCCAGCCTTACTGACGAAGACTTTTAATTCATCATAATATATTAGCGCCTTTGGCACTTTGGCAATTAGCTTGCCTAATCCCTCGCCCGACGCCGCCCCCCGGCAAATAACCATAGCTGTAGGATCAACAAATTCTCTGAAATGTTGCTCTGTTTCCTCCATGGCCGTACTTTTCCGAGTATCACCGGATTCGCCCAAGAGGATGGTGTACAGCCTTGGTTGCGGCTTCCGTTGTGAGTGAAGGAATAAGCGATCAGATACGTAGAGGCCAAACATCGTGAGATATGACATGTAGAAGAAGCGGTCAGGGGATTCCATGTGTTCACCGTATATTCTGGCAAAATCCCCGGCTACACCTGACATAACGTGAGAGGGGAATTCAAGGCTGTGGTTGGCTTGCTCTTCTGCCTCCTGGCTTTCAACCTGGATAGCTGCCCGCTCCTCTACCGCTTCGTCAACTTCAGTGGGACAAGAGCGCGGTCTAAACCTGTCCGGGTCATAACCTTCACAAAATTGGGCCAAATTGTCATTGTTACTGATTTTCTCTCTCGCCTCCGCCCAGCTGCGGCCTTTACAGCTATTGTGAAAGCACTGGTAGGTAATAAGGCCGTTACCGTTCTGAATTATACTGGCTTCGCCTTTGGTGTGTGATGGGTCAAAGAGACAGCCATCCATGAGGATGTGTATGGTCAGGTCACCACGTTCTTTGATTTTGTGATCGATTCCGTAGTGGGTGAGATATTGGCCTACGCTCATCGGCCCCAGGTTTCTACCGTGTTCTTGGGGTTTGCTTCGTGGTGTTTGGGACTGTGTCTTTTGGGCTTGTGCGGCTAGTCGCGTCGGTTGGTTAAGGCTCACGGGATTTAGAGGGGTAGGGACTTCCTCAAGGAATGATTGACGGTGTGGCCTGTCCTCTGTGCTATCACCTTTACGCCCCCATGTGCCGTACAGCTTTACAATTCGCGCAGCATTAAAGACTTTTACATCTACATCGACGCCGTTCTTTCCGAATTTTTCATTGATAACTTGAAGGGCTTTGCGTTTCAGGTCTGCTATTTCAGGAGTATTGGGGAGATCTTCAAGCCGGTAAAGAGCATGCCCACCATTACTTGAAAACGCTTTGATCGGTAACGGCCATCCGTTTTTTTCAAGCCAGCCCGCAACCTTGTTCCGACAGTCAATTGCGGTCTCGACTTCTTCCGCAGTTGCCGAGATCCCCGAGGGACGAACCGGGTCAGTGTCAATCAAAAGCCATCTGTGACAGATCACCTGGTCATCAGTAGTAGTGGCCTTTGGCGCTACAAGACGATTATTGGCACGGGCAAGCAGGGCAGGGTTGACTGGATTCAAGGTAAAATAAATGCCCTCAGCTTTTTGGAGGTTGTCTATGACTGCCGCGGCTTTTGCAAACTCGACAGGATCATTGAAGTAGCCGCTAACTGTGCCTTTCGCCCATCCATCCCACGGTCCTTTGCCTGTAATGCCGATCACGCGGATCTCTGCCACCTCACCGGGCTTGAAGAAGGTATTAAATAGCATCTCGAAGGAGTTGTTACGTTGTTCTGCCATTGACGTTCCTCCCAGCTTGGCGCTGAAAGGCATCCAATGCCTTCAGCGTTACTTCCTGGAACTTTTTGAAGGTGTGTTTGTCGTAAAAGGCGAGTATGTAAGCCCACCCCTGACTACCATCAGGCTTTTTGTAGGGTTTGGCTGGCAGTTGCAGCCAGTGCTTACCGTTCTTTTGATGAAGGGCGATATCGCGGATCTCCAGGCCTACACTGGTCATGCGAAGGGTCAAAAATCCCTGGAGGCTGTTCTTCTGGTAAGTTCTGAAGTCTGTTATTTCGATTGCCATGGTTCCTCCTCTTTGAGACAAAGTAAAACGTCCAGGAACCTTGACAACCATGTCCAACAAGGCAGTCGTAAGGCAACGGGAACGACAAGCGATAAGGCCAATCCAGCCGCTTTTACAGTTACATTTTGGTGCCACCTTGCCATAAAACCTCAAAATCCTTCACGATTTTCCGGCACATTGGATTTAATATCCATTTCCTTTATGGCTTTTCCCCTGTTAGCTTCGACGACATTGGTGTTGACGTGCTGATTCAAGTCCTCGGACCTATAAAGGATTCGGCGGCCAAGACGCACATGCGTAATCAGCCCTTCTGCGGTCCATTTTCGCAAAGTGGGAATTGCAATACGCAGTATTTGCGCTGCTTCTGGTACGTTTAAAAGCTCTGACATTGTGGCCTCCCTCGAATCAATAAGTTCCAAAACCCTCCCCTGCCATGGGTTGTCTGTTATTGAGTGGTAGTCTTGCATAGAATCTTAGTCCAGTCAATTAGATATATCCATATAATAAACAAAAATTCTTAGTATAATTAAATATCATTGACACAGGATATTTGTTGGGCTAAGATAGTTGCCAAAGGAGGGATCTACTATGTTACAAGATAGGGAAAAGGCAATTGCTTGGGTGTTGGTTCTTATTTATGTGGATATCAGTCGGTTAGATGATGGTGAAATCTTGAAATTGGGCATTGATTTGCAGGAGAAGTTGTTTGGGGGTAAAATGGATATAACCAGTCTAATCTCTTCTGAAAAATGGCCGGAAACTATGAAAAGTATCCAAAACAAGATAAGGCGGTTTTTTGAAAATTACATTGAGCCGGTCATACGAGAGGAAACAAGCCGATCATTGCGCTTGCCTGACGCACTAGTCTATGATGACCGGTTTTTTTTTATTTCTGGACAAAATCTCTTATTGGGTGAAGTTGGTAGTATAGCTTTGGAAGATAATGCGGTCGAAAAACTAATTGTATTGCTCGGGACAGATCCCCCTATTAAGCGAGAACATTTTCAGATGTGCGAACATTGCCAGCATTGGTTTTTTGGTAGCAGGGCAAAACGATTTTGCTCTCCAAAGTGTAACTGGCAATTTAATGTCCAAAAGAAACGCGGTGCAAAAGGGACCAAGCAACGCGAAGCCTACAATCTAAAACAACGAGACATTATGAAGAAACGCTACGCCGAAAAGATGAAGGAAAGATTAGGAGGAAAGGTCAGGGTCGGTCGAGGTTAAGACCGTTTTTTTTGGGCCTCCAAGGGCGTGGAGCCCGTTTTCAGGCGATGGGGGACGGTTTTGGGCAATACGGGCAAGCTCACAAAAAAAAAAGCCCAACCTTGCGGTCAGGCCTTTGATTCAGCAGAATCCTCGCCATGGTCCCGACCATGGCGCGAGTTAGATTTTCAAAAAGGAAGCGTATTCGTAGGAGATGGGTTGCCGATAGGATGTTTCCTCATAGCCCCTTTCTTCGTGGGAAAACTTCTTGATGGCCGTGGCGCTAAAGCCCTTGAAATAGTCTTTTACCTTAGCCAACGTAATCAGTTCTTTGTCGGAAAAAATGGTTAGAAGGGGTTCTTCTATGGTTGTATATTTTTGGCCAACTACGTCTTCTGAATAATAGATTTCGTTAATTTCTATTGCCCCTTCATTGGCAAGCTTTCCAAGGTAAATTTCATAATGTTCAGGAACCGGGCCATAGTCCAAGTGAATATATTGCGCGCCAGTAATACAGGTTGTGTATTCCTTGAAGTGTTTGAAGTCAGCATAAAAAAGAAGTTTGTTGATAACAGTCTTTAGCGTGCCGCCTCTACAGAAATAGAAGATCGCATTGAAAAACTTGTCCATTGAGAAAGGTTTGAAACCGGTGAAAATGGATTGCTCATCATGAACAAAGTACTCTTCTAGGTAACGTTCAATAGGATGTTCATCTCTCACCAGTTTTTGGAGGCTGTGAATTAAAGATTCCCTTCTTTGTCCCCCCATGGCTTCTGAGCTTTCCCTAATCCACTCAAGTAAAATTTGAGGCTCCCGCAGGAGTTTTAATTGACGATCGTGTGTTTTGTCCTGAAGAGAACCATTCTCGTATCTACTTAGAGTCACAGCTCCCCACCCCAAAACACGAGACAATTCGCTTTGTGTCAAGCCATATTTCTTCCGAAGCCCCTTGATCTCCTCCGGCTGAAGCATATTATGCCTTTTTCGATAAATTCTATAAACTCTAGCAAGAGGATCGTCTTCAGATTTTGAATTGATAAACTCCTCCCCACACTTATTACACCTAAAGGCTTCATAGTCTATGTCGATGTGTTCCCCTCGAATCTTAAAGGCCTTTTTTTTATGAACAGTTTCGATTCCGCCTTCTTCTCCACAAAGAGCACAGATATCATTCATTTTGTCACCTCCTTCCTTACTTGAAATGGGTAGCCTATTGGTTCTTCAGCAAAGTGAAACGATATGCATACGGGGTGTACGCCTCCCGTGAGCTTAACTTTTATATACACTTCCTCATGTTCAATGATTTTTCCAAATTCCCAAACGTCGCCTTGACGGTCCCTATCCGGTTTTGGACCATCCACATAGTGCGTGCAATCAAGCCTCAAAATCTCTTTTTGAACATCAACGTTGTTAAATCCCAGCTCAATCTGCGTGTTGACGTTCTTTTCCCGTTGAACAACCCATATTCCTCGCTGGGTGACTATCTGCTTGAAATTGCCCAGAAACTTATTTACGTCGCCTTGGGAAGCCAAGATACCACTTCAATCTTTTTGCTCGCATTATGCCCAATGTCTCCTAAAATATTATATACTATCCTGTGATAAATTTGTCAAGCAATTCTTATCATATGATAAGAATCTCGTGTATCATTCCGCACATCAGCCCATTGTTTTCAGCCTATTTGGTCAACATTTGGTCAACACTTGCCAAATCCCTGGCAAAACATATCCCTCCCTTTGTTTGGAAGAGTTGAGATTGTAACCATTATGTCACCGTGACGTTCAAAAAAAACCTCACAGAATCCCATAAAATCTAAAGTTGAGAAATTGCCTCATAACCTTGTGGGAAAAGGGGAAAGCCCCAAGTGCTGAGGCTTTCCGCAAATCCCCCCAAAATGCCCTTGAACCGATTCCTAATCCTTGCGCCGCCAGTTCGATTCTGGCCGGGGGCACCAACTCCCCTCTTTTCCGCGCCAGTTTTTCGATGCAAAGCCCCTGTAGCATCTACGCGTGACTTTCGTCGTATAAGCCATCCCAGAAGCAACGAACCAGAAAAGCTGTCAACCTTTCACGAGCGCTGCCCATCAAACAAGGAATTTAAACCGGTAAAACTCAATGACCGAGAAGAGGAGGTGCCAAGTTAGCGCTGTTTGACCCCGCCAGGGGACGCGGGGAGCGGGCACGCGCCAAACAGGAGGATGATCCGCAGGGGGTCAGTAGTAAGGGCTGGGTCAGAAATAACTTGGCATTTTGGCATCTCAGCTTCAGGCGATCTTCGGCCGATCTTCATTCGCAAAATCCTCGAAAGAGCTTGCTGTTCCTGTGGTTTTGCTCAATCAGATCAGCCAAATCCAACCCAAATCTGAGCGCCAATTCTACCAAGTTATTTCTGACCCAGCCCTAA
>JAFGFW010000140.1 GCA_016930875.1 Deltaproteobacteria bacterium
AGCGAACATACATCCCTGTATCCACCGCCTCCTGTGGATCGTGGGCAATTTCACCTGCCGCGTTGATTCGACCTTGATGGACGTGATGGGCGCGACTGCGGGTCCGCGACTGCGGGTCGGACCACGCTATCTTATTGAAAACTTTGAATGAGATCTCCAAAAACAGGCGTTTTGAGGGTGTATATAGTCGTTTTTGCCGTCAGAAACGACGATATACGAATCCTCGGGTTCTCGCAGTGGAAAGTCTTTCCCGCTCCTAGCCTATATCCTCCTTTTTGCCCCTAAAAACATCCTTGTAGGTCCCAAAATCGACTGTTTTAACCAACGAAATATTGTATTCTCAGCAGGTTAGCTTGGTCCGACCCGCGGGCCCTGACAACTCCGCCATGATCTACCTGGGGCTGATCCCACAACGTTTCGAGTTGAAAGTCCGGTGGACTTCCTCTCTGCCTATTTTGGCTGAGTGTCTCACCACCGCAACAAAACAATCAGCCTCAGCCTTTGTGCCTCATGATAAAATCCACCAGTTCCTTTCTATCAGCATCAGACAGGGCCTTGGTCTTTTCGATGTACTTGCCCATCCTGCTCGCATCGTCCGGCCTGACCAGTGATCGCCCCTTGCCTTGAAAATACGCCGCCAGCTGTGCCTCTTTCCCTTCATAGGCCTTGGCGATCTCCTTCAACGACGGGAGGGCTTTGGTGGATCTTTCCGCTTTGTGGCAGGCGCCGCAGTGGAGTGTGTTAAAGATGTCGCCTTGCTGCCCGGCCCAAGCAATCCAGGTCAGTGCCAGAAAACCTCCAACGACTATGGCGAGTACTATTTTCATGCCTATCACTCCTTTTCCTGTGTGATTGTTATGACTGTGACTCCGATTCTTGTCATCTCGGCTTCAGAGCCCTTTCTTTTTGAACCACAAAAAAAGTGCCAGGCTCCCGCCGAATAAAAAGGCAATGATCAACCAGTGATTTATCCCAATGATCTGGAGCAGGGTGATCTTGCCGAAATCGCCCCATGTCAGCACCGTTGTCTTGAGCCGAGGATAGGCCTCTGCGAACACGGCCGCTCCTGCCAGCATTCCCAGGATGCCCCACACGGCATCCCAACGCCCTTCACCCAGGGCCCCTGCGGAAGTACCGGGGCAATAGCCAAGCAGGCCCCATCCCAGCCCGAAAATCAGTCCCCCTAAGATGTTTCCCCCAAGAACGGTAGGCTTGACGGAGAGTTTGACCAATCCCAGGTCTAAAAGCAGGTAAACACCCACCATGCCCACCAGAATGGTAGACAGCATGAATTTGACGATGGTCATGTCCAAAAAACGCAACGCCCCAAGTTGTTTGTCGTACCGAATTACCCGGGCTTTTTGTAGAAGAAATCCGAAAAGGATGCCGGTAATGAGGCCGTAGATCTGGTCCTTCATGGGCGATCACCTCCTCCGTACAAAATCCGGGCAACAATGACGCCGCCGACAAAAAAACAAATCAGGGCTACATATCCACTCACGGCCAGCTGGAGCGAACCGCTCAGCCCGTGGCCGCTGGGTCAGCCGTCTGCAAGCCGGGCCCCGAACATGGCAATGGTGCCACCGGCAAACGCCACAACCCCACGCTTGACCCTGCTGGGGCCGAATCGGTTTTCCCACATGTCCGGAAGAACCTGCCATTAAAAGGTCCGCCCGGATATGGAGGCTATGACGGATCCGACTAAGATTCCCACAACGGACATCCACTGCCAGTCGATCTTGGGCGTCTCCTTGACGAAGTAGTCCATCTTGGCCACCCGCTAGGCGCTGAATCTCTTTTCTATCAGGCCCGCCGAGCGCACAAAGGTGGTGGAGGCCCCGAAATATTTGCCTGCAATCCACACGGAAAGTATGAGCACTACACCGCTCAGGGCGCCGGCAAGGTAGGGGTTCCATCCTTTTTCTTTCAGTGTCTGGTTCATGATGAATTCCTCCATTGTTGATGAAGGGGGCACACTATTTCCAAGGGAGGCCTGCAGGGAGGCTTCTCGTCCCTCGGGGTCTTGCCAAGCAATCACCCGCGCTTGCCGCAAACGGCGATCGAACCTCGGCCGCGCCGAGAGATCCCTTTATCGAACAACCAAGAGCTCAACACGCCGATTGAGGGCTTGGCCTTCCCGGGTCAAATTGCTAACCTTGGCCCTCGTCTCGCCGTATCCTACGGTCTTCATTCGGTCTGCACTTACTCCTCTGCTGAGCAGGTAATTGTAGACGGCCTTAGCGCGTCGCTCAGAAAGGTGCTGGTTATAGGCTTCCGGCCCTGTGCTGTCCGTGTGTCCCTCGATGTTGATCTTTGTATTTGGATTCTCCAACAGCTTATTCACATCTTGGTCCAGCATCGCACTATACTCGGGCTTGATGTTGTGTTTGTCGAAATCAAAGAGGGCCCCCTGTAAGGTAAGGGCCTCCGGCGTAACCTTTACCAATGGGACAGGACGATCCTCGACGTCCAGGAAGAAGACCTCGTTTACGAAATAGTCCATCAGCGAGGCGTCTGAAAACAGATCGCTTGCCTGGGAGTACGCTCCGTCGCACAAGGCCGTAATGGCCTTCAAGGTTTCCCGACCTTTCTCAGTGTCCGCCACAGAGATGACATGAAAGCATATGTTGGTATACTCGTTTCGAATCTGCCTGGCTGCCTTCAATGGATCCATCCCCTGGTTGGCCCGGCCGTCTGAGACCAGAATGACTGCAGTCTTGCCGCCAAAATTCTTTATGATTTTGTCGAGATAGAGTATGGATGGCCCCAGCGGCGTCATTTGTTTGACCATTTTCCTTGTGTCCGGAGTCAACTGGTCCGGGTCTATGCTTTTCGCTGCTTCTTGGAGTGTCTGAATTGCATTTGCGAAAAACAGGCGATTGTATCGCTCCGGCCCCATGAGGGTTCGGTCCGGACTGAACACTTGAACGGCAGCGTTGTATCCCAAGGGCGGGATGCTCTCATTCATTTTGAAAAGTACGCTTTTCACCAACGACGCCTTTGTTTTGCCTTGGGTGGCATGCTTTTCAAACATGGACCCTGACTGGTCTACCAATACGATAAAGTTTGTTACCTTGGGAATAACTTTTGCCGATGATGGAACGCTTCCTGCCAAAAAGGTTGCCAACACAAACAAGATAAAAACCGATCCCTTTTTTATGAATCTTTTCATTGTGTTCCTCCTTTCTGAAAAACAACTCAACATTCCCACTCTCCTTTTTGTGAACGCTCCTTGTGACATTTTTTACACTGTTCCATCACCCCCTTTCTGTCGAGCTTACCAACGGCCTTCATCTTCTCAACGGCACCAGGACTTTGAGGAAACAGCAGGTGGCAAAGGTTGCAATTACCGGAAATCCTCTGGTGTTTTGCATGAGAAAAAGGCACACCTCCGGAACCGCCTCCCTTGAGAACAACCTCCTTTACAGGCGGCTGTTTCTGCTGTGGCTGTCCTTAAGCAAACGGGCCAAAGACGATGCTGGCAACCACAACCGCGACCGAGTTTGTTTTCGTCTTACGTTTTCCCATGCTGACTGGTTTATGCAGAAACGGTGTAGATATTCGGATCCTGGCAAACGCGTTATATATGGCATTTGTTCATGCCATTTCGTCTTGGTTAGATTCTTTTTTTAGCATCTCTGCCAGTTTCTTTGTCAAAGTGGATAAATCCTGCGATTTCAAAACGTAAGCGTCCGCAGCAACAGCTTTCACGTCCTCCCTGTATGAATCGTAGGCCGTGTTCAAAATGATAGGCAACTTGGGATGGGCCAGGCGGATTTCCTGAAGCAGATCCAGTCCATCGCATTCGTCCATACGAATATCCAAAATGACAGCAGATATGTCGCCAGAGGCGATCACACCCAGGACGCCATCGCACTCGCCAATTGTAATCACTTCGTGTCCCTCATCACTCAAGGCTTTCTCATAGAAAATTCTGATGCTCTCTTCGTCGTCTACAACCAGTACCTTAGCCATGAACGTCCTTCTTTCTGATGGATAACGTGTGGACAAAACGTGCGATTTCGAGTTCTGGAGGGCTCCGGAAAAAGAAGTTCCCTAAAACCTGAGTCTGCCTCCCTTTTGTCAGCACCCAGTTCCTCCAACAAGCGAGCTGACTAACCGCGAATAACCAGGTAAACAATATAGACTGCATAGACAAGCAGAAGCACAGCCCCTTCCCATCTATCCAATGATCTTTTTTGGCCTGTGAACATGCTCGCAAACAATACTATGCTGGCCAGAACAACCACGCCAATGTCCATGTTGTTTATGACTTGAAAAGGAAGGGGTTTTATGGTGGCGCTGATCCCGAGAACAAAAAAGATATTGAAGATATTGGAACCCACCACATTGCCCACAGCGATCTCCACATTTTTTTTGTAGGCTGCCATGGCCGAGGTGGCCAACTCAGGAAGCGACGTGCCTACCGCCACGATGGTCAAACCGACCAGGGATTGGCTCATGCCAAATTTTGAGGCCATTGTCACGGCACCGTCAACGATCCACTGACCGCCCAAGGCCAGGCCGATAAGTCCACCAAGGAGGAGAAAAGTCGATTTGAGCATACCGTGCTCTTGAGCGGGCACGTGGTCGTCCATACCTTCGATCTTCTTGGCAATACCAACGGAGTAATACATAAAGATGGCAAAGAAGGACAGGAAGACTAACCCATCAGTCCTGGAGATTTCGGAAAAACCTCGGTGGTCCAGGAGATGATCATTGGCCACAATGGCCAGAACCAATACAGCCAATAGACTCAGCGGGATTTCTTTCCACACGGTGCCAGGGCCCACAGTGAGAGGACAGATCAAAGCGGACACGCCGAGGATGAGCAATATGTTGGAGATATTACTCCCCAACACATTGCCGATGGCAATGCCGGTGTTGCCTTTGGCACTGGCAATGATGTTTACGAAAAGCTCCGGTGTTGAGGTTCCGAAGGCCACCACCGTCAGTCCGATGGCCAGGTCGGATACGTTGAATCGCCTGGCAACGGATGACGCGCCTTCAACGAGGAAGTCTGCCCCCTTGATGAGTACCACAAATCCGACAACCATCAGGACATAAGGCAGGGCGGTCCCCATAGGTGCTTCCTCCTGTTGTCGCAAGGGGGGCGCGGCACGCTTTTTGTTCCGAAAAAAAACCGTTCAAAGCCCGGGCTGCTCAGCAGGAACCGACACGCATCAGCCCCTGCCGAGGGGCCCAATCATGATTTATCCTCTATTTCCTTATACCACTCAGAGTGATGCTTCTTGGCCCACTTGCGGCTTACCTTACCATCCACCAAGGCCCGCCATGTGCCTGGATTTGCAATGGTGCCCAGATAGATGTGGGCAATGATAGTGGCCGTGAAGATGATGGTAAATGGGGTGAACAATGTAAATTCCCTTAGGGAGCACTGTATTTTTTAAGCGGGGGCGAGGTAGGGAAGTCAAAGAACCACCCCAGTGAAGGAGAACCAGGAAGTGACCAAGAAGCGCTATCTCTGAAGATGAGCATGATCCCTGTGATTCCCATGACAAGGGTCAATACTAAGGCAATACAAGCCCTGTTTTGAGCCTGGCTCAAGGATGGAGTCCAAAAAACAGGCCCCGAACATACGCTCGCAACAATCAGAACAACGAAGAATCGTAGAGAGAATACCATACCAAGCCTCCATTCAGTTTGGGTTAATACCTACGATTTACCGCTTCGATTATATCAAGCGTTTTACACAGTTATTTGAAAGAACTATGGAATTAATGAATAGGGAAAGTTTGTTATTACGGAGTACTGATAAACTGCTAACATCAAATAAATCGAAATGCAATTGATTTCTCTGCTTAAGATTTCCTAAACAGTTTCCTTCATGGAAGGGCAGATTTTTTTCCAGATTCGGTTGGGGCCGCGTGAATCGAATCTATTTATTCGCTTTCGCCGTAATACACTGCAGCGCACCGTCGCCCAAGCTATGGCGCGTCGGCGACTTGCTGCAGGGATGACACGCGGCGCAAGCGCCTGCGCTGCGCGAAGG